>NZ_FKLB01000018.1:0-224369 GCF_900067035.1 Pseudomonas sp. 1 R 17 | reverse complement strand
AGTATAACCAGATTGCTTGGGGTTATATGGTCAAGTGAAGAAGCGCATACGGTGGATGCCTTGGCAGTCAGAGGCGATGAAAGACGTGGTAGCCTGCGAAAAGCTTCGGGGAGTCGGCAAACAGACTTTGATCCGGAGATGTCTGAATGGGGGAACCCAGCCATCATAAGATGGTTATCTTGTACTGAATACATAGGTGCAAGAGGCGAACCAGGGGAACTGAAACATCTAAGTACCCTGAGGAAAAGAAATCAACCGAGATTCCCTTAGTAGTGGCGAGCGAACGGGGACTAGCCCTTAAGTGGCTTTGAGATTAGCGGAACGCTCTGGAAAGTGCGGCCATAGTGGGTGATAGCCCTGTACGCGAAAATCTCTTAGTCATGAAATCGAGTAGGACGGAGCACGAGAAACTTTGTCTGAATATGGGGGGACCATCCTCCAAGGCTAAATACTACTGACTGACCGATAGTGAACTAGTACCGTGAGGGAAAGGCGAAAAGAACCCCGGAGAGGGGAGTGAAATAGATCCTGAAACCGTATGCGTACAAGCAGTGGGAGCCCACTTTGTTGGGTGACTGCGTACCTTTTGTATAATGGGTCAGCGACTTATTTTCAGTGGCGAGCTTAACCGAATAGGGGAGGCGTAGCGAAAGCGAGTCTTAATAGGGCGTCTAGTCGCTGGGAATAGACCCGAAACCGGGCGATCTATCCATGGGCAGGTTGAAGGTTGGGTAACACTAACTGGAGGACCGAACCGACTACCGTTGAAAAGTTAGCGGATGACCTGTGGATCGGAGTGAAAGGCTAATCAAGCTCGGAGATAGCTGGTTCTCCTCGAAAGCTATTTAGGTAGCGCCTCATGTATCACTGTAGGGGGTAGAGCACTGTTTCGGCTAGGGGGTCATCCCGACTTACCAAACCGATGCAAACTCCGAATACCTACAAGTGCCGAGCATGGGAGACACACGGCGGGTGCTAACGTCCGTCGTGAAAAGGGAAACAACCCAGACCGTCAGCTAAGGTCCCAAAGTTATGGTTAAGTGGGAAACGATGTGGGAAGGCTTAGACAGCTAGGAGGTTGGCTTAGAAGCAGCCACCCTTTAAAGAAAGCGTAATAGCTCACTAGTCGAGTCGGCCTGCGCGGAAGATGTAACGGGGCTCAAACCATACACCGAAGCTACGGGTATCACGTAAGTGATGCGGTAGAGGAGCGTTCTGTAAGCCTGTGAAGGTGAGTTGAGAAGCTTGCTGGAGGTATCAGAAGTGCGAATGCTGACATGAGTAACGATAATGGGTGTGAAAAACACCCACGCCGAAAGACCAAGGTTTCCTGCGCAACGTTAATCGACGCAGGGTTAGTCGGTCCCTAAGGCGAGGCTGAAAAGCGTAGTCGATGGAAAACAGGTTAATATTCCTGTACTTCTGGTTATTGCGATGGAGGGACGGAGAAGGCTAGGCCAGCTTGGCGTTGGTTGTCCAAGTTTAAGGTGGTAGGCTGGAATCTTAGGTAAATCCGGGATTCTAAGGCCGAGAGCTGATGACGAGTTAACTTTTAGTTAACGAAGTGGTTGATGCCATGCTTCCAAGAAAAGCTTCTAAGCTTCAGGTAACCAGGAACCGTACCCCAAACCGACACAGGTGGTTGGGTAGAGAATACCAAGGCGCTTGAGAGAACTCGGGTGAAGGAACTAGGCAAAATGGCACCGTAACTTCGGGAGAAGGTGCGCCGGTGAGGGTGAAGGACTTGCTCCGTAAGCTCATGCCGGTCGAAGATACCAGGCCGCTGCGACTGTTTATTAAAAACACAGCACTCTGCAAACACGAAAGTGGACGTATAGGGTGTGACGCCTGCCCGGTGCCGGAAGGTTAATTGATGGGGTTAGCTAACGCGAAGCTCTTGATCGAAGCCCCGGTAAACGGCGGCCGTAACTATAACGGTCCTAAGGTAGCGAAATTCCTTGTCGGGTAAGTTCCGACCTGCACGAATGGCGTAACGATGGCGGCGCTGTCTCCACCCGAGACTCAGTGAAATTGAAATCGCTGTGAAGATGCAGTGTATCCGCGGCTAGACGGAAAGACCCCGTGAACCTTTACTATAGCTTTGCACTGGACTTTGAATTTGCTTGTGTAGGATAGGTGGGAGGCTTTGAAGCGTGGACGCCAGTCTGCGTGGAGCCAACCTTGAAATACCACCCTGGCAACTTTGAGGTTCTAACTCAGGTCCGTTATCCGGATCGAGGACAGTGTATGGTGGGTAGTTTGACTGGGGCGGTCTCCTCCTAAAGAGTAACGGAGGAGTACGAAGGTGCGCTCAGACCGGTCGGAAATCGGTCGTAGAGTATAAAGGCAAAAGCGCGCTTGACTGCGAGACAGACACGTCGAGCAGGTACGAAAGTAGGTCTTAGTGATCCGGTGGTTCTGTATGGAAGGGCCATCGCTCAACGGATAAAAGGTACTCCGGGGATAACAGGCTGATACCGCCCAAGAGTTCATATCGACGGCGGTGTTTGGCACCTCGATGTCGGCTCATCACATCCTGGGGCTGAAGCCGGTCCCAAGGGTATGGCTGTTCGCCATTTAAAGTGGTACGCGAGCTGGGTTTAGAACGTCGTGAGACAGTTCGGTCCCTATCTGCCGTGGACGTTTGAGATTTGAGAGGGGCTGCTCCTAGTACGAGAGGACCGGAGTGGACGAACCTCTGGTGTTCCGGTTGTCACGCCAGTGGCATTGCCGGGTAGCTATGTTCGGAATAGATAACCGCTGAAAGCATCTAAGCGGGAAACTAGCCTCAAGATGAGATCTCACTGGGACCTTGAGTCCCCTGAAGGGCCGTCGAAGACTACGACGTTGATAGGTTGGGTGTGTAAGCGCTGTGAGGCGTTGAGCTAACCAATACTAATTGCCCGTGAGGCTTGACCATATAACACCCAAGCAATTTGCGTCGAAAGGCCAGATTGCGGTGTGTGAAGACGCAATGAACCGAAAGTTCGAGATTTCACAAAACACCGACAGCTGTCACATACCCAATTTGCTGAAGCGAGGCCAGCCGGCCACGACTCAGTACCCGAATTTCTTGACGACCATAGAGCATTGGAACCACCTGATCCCATCCCGAACTCAGCAGTGAAACGATGCATCGCCGATGGTAGTGTGGGGTTTCCCCATGTGAGAGTAGGTCATCGTCAAGATTAAATTCCGAAACCCCATTTGCGAAAGCAGGTGGGGTTTTGTTTTGGGCGGTCGAAAAGTGCGAAGAGGCGCCTCGGGAGGGTCTTCAATGCTAAAGTCCGGCCTTTCTATGCAATGACCCTGCGCATGGCTATCATGCGTGCCTCATTGTGAGGCGATACTTGCATGCTGACGTTGTTAGAACTTCTAAAAGATGGCCGATTCCATTCCGGAGAAGCACTTGGCGCAGCCCTGGGCGTTAGTCGCAGTGCAGTCTGGAAGCAGCTCCAGCATCTTGAGGCCGAATTGAATCTGCCGGTCCACAAGGTTCGTGGGAGGGGATATCAATTAGCTTCGCCGCTGGTTTTCTTGAGTTCCGAGCAGATTGCACTGCATACGTCTTCCCTCGCATGGCCTATCCATATCTACGACTCCATCGACTCGACAAATGCCGAGGCTCTGCGCCTTGTTGAGGTTGAGCGTGCGACGCCGTACCTGGTGCTTGCGGAGCAGCAAACGGCGGGAAGAGGGCGACGTGGTCGAAAGTGGGTCAGCCCATTCGCTCAGAATGTGTATTACAGCCTCTTATTGCGTATCGAGAATGGTCCGCGACAGCTGGAAGGCCTGAGCCTTGTGGTTGGCTTGGCGGTAATGCAGGCGCTGCGTGAGTCTGGAGTGCGGGGGGCGGCTCTGAAGTGGCCAAACGACGTCCTGGTGGGGCAGAAGAAGATTGCCGGGATTTTACTGGAGCTCGTAGGGGATCCTGCGGATATTTGCCACGTTGTCCTCGGCATCGGTATTAACGTGAATATGCAGAAGGCTGAAGAGGTTGATCAGCAATGGACGTCAGTGCAGTTGGAGACGGGGTCTCCAGTTGATCGTAACTCTCTGGTGGCACGCCTGTGCTTGCAGTTGCAAAGCTACTTGGATCGACACAGGGCGCAAGGTTTTTCATCGCTTCGGGATGAGTGGGAAAAAGGTCATGCCTGGCAGGGAAAGGCAGTGTCACTCATAGCGGGTGCCAACCGTGTCGATGGGGTGGTGCTGGGTATCGACGGTCAGGGGGCATTACGTTTAAGTGTCGGTGGTGTTGAGAAAACATACAGTGGTGGTGAGTTAAGCCTGAGGTTGCGTGATGATTCTTGAGCTCGACTGTGGGAATAGCTTCATCAAGTGGCGCGTACTTGATTCGGATCGGGCGACGGCATCTGCAGAAGGTGTCGCTAGTTCGGATGTTGCATTGATTGAAAGCCTGTCAGTGCTGCCTGGTGTGTTATTGACACATTGCCGGTTGGTAAGTGTTCGTGCTCTGGACGAAACAAAAAATCTGGTTGAGGCGCTGGTGGAGGCCTTTGGCGTTGCGGTTTCCTGCGCTGTTTCTGCCCGAGAAATGGCTGGGGTGCGCAACGGTTACGAAGATTTCGAGCGTCTTGGCCTTGATCGTTGGTTAGCAATGCTGGGCGGCTTCAAATTGGCGTCGGGCGCATGCCTGGTGCTTGATTTCGGTACGGCTGCTACTGCAGATTTTGTTGCTGGCGATGGTGAGCATTTAGGTGGCTTCATCTGTCCTGGTATGCCCCTCATGCGTAATCAGCTGCGCACGCATACGCGCAAGATACGTTACGACGATGCAGCTGCTGAAAGAGCCTTGGAGCGTCTATCGCCAGGGCATACGACCGTAGAGGCTGTAGAGCGTGGCTGTACGTTGATGCTCAGAGGGTTTGTGCTGACCCAGCTTGAGCTGGCCCGAAGTTATTGGGGTGATAACTTCACTGTATTCCTGACGGGTGGCGATGCTGATTTGGTGAGGGATGCCGTGCCTCAGGCTCGACTCGTTCCTGATTTGATTTTCGTAGGTCTGGCAATGGCGTGCCCTTTATCTTGAGGTGTTTATGCGTTGGCTGTTTTTGCTTTTATTGATCCTGAACGTCTTCTACTACATATGGCATCAGCAAGAGGCGCCGTTGCGTGCTAAAGACGTGACCCCTCTGAGCCTCTATCGGAATACGCAGCAGGATATTCGCCTGCTGAGCGAGTCTTCCGACGCTGTGGTGCGCAAGGATCGGGCTAAGGCATCTGATGCGCAAAATACTTGCTTATACATTGGTGGCTTTGCCGACCAGCGACAGGCGCAATTCCTTGAGCAGCGCCTCACTAGCCTGGATATAAAGGTTAAGGTACAGCTGCTGAGTGCTCCTGATGCGCAAGGTTACTGGCTTCGAGTTGCCCCGGAAAGCCGACGCCTGGCTGACGACCTACCCTTTGAAAACCTTGCTAAGGAATTCAATGAGTTAAAACATAAAATAATGCTGTGCGAAGGCATTGCAACTCTCGAATAGTTTGCATAGAATGGCGCCCGCTTCGCAGTGAAGACCTTTAAGGTCTAAGGTGCGAAGCGAAGGTCAATGCAGCTAACCTCATATTTTTAATGAGAAAATGCTTGACAGAAGGCCGGCGTGATGTAGAATGCCGGCTCGCTTAGGAGGGGTTCCCGAGCGGCCAAAGGGATCAGACTGTAAATCTGACGTCTACGACTTCGAAGGTTCGAATCCTTCCCCCTCCACCATTTTAGCGTGAGCTGCAAGCTCCGCGGGTATAGTTTAGTGGTAGAACCTCAGCCTTCCAAGCTGATGATGCGGGTTCGATTCCCGCTACCCGCTCCAAGTTTGCAGGTTGTGCATTGTGTTTCGCTCTTGTAGCTCAGTTGGTAGAGCACACCCTTGGTAAGGGTGAGGTCAGCGGTTCAAATCCGCTCAAGAGCTCCATATAACAAGGCAGATATGAAAATATCTGCCTTTGTTTTAACGGCTGGCTCGGCTTGATGGTGTTTAGATTGCTTGTTGTTGAGTGATTTCAAGTCTTTGGGGGTTGGTTGTTGTAAAGTCTTTTTCGGGTCTGCATAATGGTCGGCCTGATTTTGTTTTAGGTCAGTAGCTCAATTGGCAGAGCGACGGTCTCCAAAACCGTAGGTTGGGGGTTCGATTCCCTCCTGACCTGCCAGATTCGCATGGTGTGTCTGGCTTTCTTTTCACAGGATCTTCATAGATGACTCCTAAGGCTGAAGCTCAAAGCTCTCGTTTCGATCTCGTCAAGTGGCTCGCTGTGGTCGCTTTGGTGGTCGTGGGCGTTGTTGGCAACCAGTACTATTCTGCTTCGCCGATCCTGTACCGCGTTCTCGTTTTGCTCGCCCTTGCTGCTGTAGCTGCCTTTGTAGGCCTGCAGACTGCCAAAGGCAAGTCTTTCGCGGTCCTGGTGAAGGAAGCTCGCACCGAAATTCGTAAAGTCGTTTGGCCAACTCGCCAAGAAACCACGCAGACCACGTTGATTGTTGTGGCTGTTGTTCTGGTTATGGCGTTGCTGTTGTGGGGTCTTGATTCCCTGCTCGGCTGGCTTGTTTCCTTGATTGTTGGCTAAGGGTGTCCCGTGGCTAAGCGTTGGTACGTTGTGCATGCTTACTCGGGTTACGAGAAGCATGTTATGCGCTCTTTGCTGGAGCGCGTAAAGCTGGCAGGCATGGAAGATGGCTTCGGCGAAATTCTGGTTCCCACTGAAGAAGTGGTTGAAATGCGGAATGGTCAGAAGCGCAAGAGTGAGCGCAAGTTCTTTCCTGGCTACGTGCTGGTGCAGATGGACATGAATGAGGGTACTTGGCACTTGGTCAAGGACACTCCTCGTGTTATGGGCTTCATCGGCGGTACTGCTGATAAGCCTGCTCCGATCACTGACAAAGAGGCAGAAGCAATTCTGCGTCGTGTCGCCGACGGTAGCGACAAGCCCAAGCCGAAGACGTTGTTCGAGCCGGGTGAGGTTGTTCGTGTTACGGATGGTCCGTTTGCTGATTTCAACGGGACTGTCGAAGAGGTTAACTACGAAAAGAGCCGGATCCAGGTCGCGGTGCTCATTTTCGGTCGCTCTACTCCGGTAGAGTTGGAATTCAGCCAGGTCGAGAAGGTCTAGCTGAGTAAGCATCCCAACCCCGCAGCCTTAGGCTGTGGGGTTTTGTCGTCACTGGGATAAACGCGCAAGTAACCGGGGAGCCTTTCGAGGCGCTTGAACCCGTAATTGGAGTGCCTCATGGCCAAGAAGATTACCGCTTACATCAAGCTGCAAGTGAAGGCCGCTCAGGCCAACCCAAGCCCACCTGTTGGTCCAGCCCTGGGTCAGCATGGCGTGAACATCATGGAATTCTGCAAGGCTTTCAACGCCCGTACTCAGGGTCTTGAGCCAGGTCTGCCGACTCCAGTGATCATCACTGTATACAGCGACCGTAGCTTCACTTTCGAAACCAAGTCGACCCCGGCTTCGGTTTTGCTGAAGAAGGCTGCTGGTCTGACTAGCGGTTCCGCTCGTCCTAACACCGTTAAGGTTGGCACCGTAACTCGTGCTCAGCTGGAAGAAATCGCGAAAACCAAAAACGCGGATCTGACTGCAGCTGATATGGATGCAGCCGTGCGTACCATCGCCGGTTCTGCTCGTAGCATGGGCCTTAACGTGGAGGGTGTGTAATGGCTAAGCTGACCAAGCGCCAAAAGGCTATCGCCGGCAAAATCGAAGCGGGCAAGTCCTACAATTTTGTAGACGCTGCTGCTCTGCTGACCGAGCTGTCGACTGTCAAGTTCAGCGAGTCCGTTGACGTTGCTGTAAACCTGGGTGTAGACCCACGTAAATCTGACCAGGTCGTTCGTAGCGCTACTGTGCTGCCACACGGTACTGGTAAGACTGTTCGTGTAGCTGTCTTTACTCAAGGCCCTGCAGCTGAAGCTGCTCTGGCCGCCGGCGCTGACCGCGTTGGTATGGACGACCTGGCTGCCGAAATGAAAGGCGGCGACCTGAACTACGACGTAGTTATTGCTTCCCCGGACGCAATGCGTGTTGTGGGTCAATTGGGTCAGATCCTGGGTCCACGTGGCCTGATGCCTAACCCTAAGGTCGGCACCGTAACGCCAGACGTAGCTACCGCGGTTAAAAACGCCAAGGCTGGTCAGGTTCGTTATCGTACCGACAAAAACGGCATCATTCACACCTCCGTTGGCAAGGTCGGCTTCGACGCCGTCAAGCTGAAGGAAAACGTTGAAGCCCTGATCGCCGATCTGAAGCGTATCAAGCCAGCTTCCTCGAAAGGTATCTACGTCAAGCGCGTTACCCTGAGCACCACCATGGGCCCAGGTCTGGTCATCGACCAAGGCTCGCTGGACGTATAAGACGCAAATTGGCGTAAGCGATTGCGCCAATTGAAAGATTGGGGTCCCTGCCTGGCGGGGGCTATCCAAGACCGTAGGCGACGCAAGTCTTAAACCAACAAGCCTACGCAGATGGTGCTCCCGGTTCCTTACCGAATCAGACACCAAAACGACATCCGGCTCCGGCCAGATGAAACGGTAACAAGCAGGAGTTAAACCCGTGGCAATTAATCTCGAAGACAAGAAGGCCATCGTCGCTGAAGTCAACGAGGCTGCCAAAGCTGCTCTGTCCGCTGTCGTGGCTGATGCCCGTGGTGTGACAGTAGGCGCTATGACCGGACTCCGTAAAGAGGCTCGTGAAGCTGGCGTGTACGTACGTGTTGTACGTAACACCCTGCTCAAGCGCGCTGTTGCTGACACTGAATACAGTGTCCTCAATGACGTGTTCACCGGCCCGACTCTGATTGCGTTCTCCAAGGATCATCCAGGCGCTGCTGCCCGTTTGTTCAAAGAGTTCGCTAAGAGTCAGGATAAGTTCGAGATCAAGGCAGCTGCGTTCGAGGGCAAGTTCCTCGCAGCTAACCAAATCGACGTACTGGCAACACTGCCGACCCGTAACGAAGCCATTTCGCAGCTGATGAGCGTGATTCAAGGCGCTACCAGCAAGCTGGCTCGTACTCTGGCTGCAGTTCGCGAGCAAAAAGAAGCTGCCGCAGCCTAAGGCTGAGCAACTTCTCTCGCGTATTTTTGTTTATTTCGATGGCCGCGTAGGCCGTCCCCCAATTCAGGAAATACAGCAATGTCTATCTCCCAAGACGATATCCTCAACGCCGTAGCTGAAATGTCGGTTCTGCAGGTTGTTGAGCTGATCAAAGCTTTCGAAGAAAAATTCGGCGTTTCCGCTGCCGCTGCTTCCGCTGGCCCAGCTGCTGCTGCTGCCGTTGTTGAAGAGCAAACCGAATTCAACGTCATGCTGCTGGAAGCTGGCGAGAAGAAAGTTAACGTCATCAAGGCAGTACGTGAACTGACCGGCCTGGGCCTGAAAGAAGCCAAGGCTGTAGTTGACGGCGCTCCTGCTATGGTTCTGGAAGCAGTGACCAAAGACGCAGGCGACAAAGCTAAAGCAACTCTGGAAGAAGCAGGCGCTAAAGTCGAGCTGAAGTAAGCATCGACCTTGCGTCTCCAGCCCAAGCGTTAAGCTGAAGGCTGATGGCTGGTGGCTCTTGCCACCGGCCTTTTTCCGTTCTTGGCTGTCGACTCGGTCGCCGCCATTAACGTGCTGTAGCCACCCGATGCGGTGGTGCAAACCATGGGGTTTGCAAGATTTTCTGGCTGCTCCCGTCGGGAGGGCCAAACAAGCAGGTGACCAAGCTGGGGAACGCTGATGGCTTACTCATATACTGAGAAAAAACGTATCCGCAAGGACTTTAGCAAGTTGCCGGACGTCATGGATGTCCCGTACCTTCTGGCTATCCAGCTGGATTCGTATCGTGAATTCTTGCAGGCGGGAGCGACCAAAGATCAGTTCCGCGACGTGGGCCTGCATGCGGCCTTCAAATCCGTTTTCCCGATCATCAGCTACTCCGGCAATGCTGCGCTGGAGTACGTCGGTTATCGCCTGGGCGAACCGGCATTTGATGTCAAAGAATGCGTGTTGCGCGGTGTTACGTACGCCGTACCTTTGCGGGTAAAAGTCCGTCTGATCATTTTCGACAAAGAGTCGTCGAACAAAGCGATCAAGGACATCAAAGAGCAAGAAGTCTACATGGGCGAAATCCCATTGATGACTGAGAACGGTACCTTCGTTATCAATGGTACCGAGCGTGTTATCGTTTCCCAGCTGCACCGTTCCCCGGGCGTGTTCTTCGATCACGACCGCGGCAAGACGCACAGCTCCGGCAAGCTCCTGTACTCCGCGCGGATCATTCCGTACCGCGGTTCGTGGTTGGACTTCGAGTTCGATCCGAAAGACTGCGTGTTCGTGCGTATCGACCGTCGTCGCAAGCTGCCGGCCTCGGTACTGCTGCGCGCGCTCGGTTACACCACTGAGCAAGTCCTGGATGCGTTCTACACCACCAACGTATTCAGCCTGAAGGATGAAACCCTCAAGCTGGAGCTGATCGCTTCGCGTCTGCGTGGTGAAATTGCTGTCCTGGACATTCAGGATGAAAAGGGCAAAGTCATCGTTGAGGCTGGCCGTCGTATCACTGCGCGCCACATCAACCAGATCGAAAAAGCGGGTATCAAAGAGCTGGAAGTTCCCCTGGACTATGTCCTGGGCCGTACTACCGCGAAGGTCATCGTTCACCCGGCTACAGGCGAAATCCTGGCTGAGTGCAACACCGAGCTGAACACCGAGATCCTGGCCAAAATTGCCAAGGCGCAGGTTGTTCGCATCGAGACCCTGTACACCAACGATATCGACTGTGGTCCGTTCGTCTCCGACACCCTGAAGATCGACTCCACCAGCAACCAATTGGAAGCGCTGGTAGAAATCTATCGCATGATGCGTCCTGGCGAGCCACCAACCAAAGACGCCGCAGAAACCCTGTTCAACAACCTGTTCTTCAGCCCTGAGCGCTACGACCTGTCTGCGGTCGGCCGGATGAAGTTCAACCGTCGTATCGGTCGCACCGAGATCGAAGGTTCGGGTGTGCTGTGCAAGGAAGACATCGTTGCGGTCTTGAAGACTCTGGTCGACATCCGTAACGGCAAAGGCATCGTCGATGACATCGACCACCTGGGTAACCGTCGTGTTCGCTGCGTAGGCGAAATGGCCGAGAACCAGTTCCGCGTTGGCCTGGTGCGTGTTGAGCGTGCGGTCAAAGAGCGTCTGTCGATGGCTGAAAGCGAAGGCCTGATGCCGCAAGACCTGATCAACGCCAAGCCAGTGGCTGCGGCGGTGAAAGAGTTCTTCGGTTCCAGCCAGCTCTCGCAGTTCATGGACCAGAACAACCCGCTTTCCGAGATCACCCACAAGCGCCGTGTTTCCGCACTGGGCCCGGGCGGTCTGACCCGTGAGCGTGCTGGCTTTGAAGTGCGTGACGTACACCCGACTCACTACGGTCGTGTATGCCCAATCGAAACGCCGGAAGGCCCGAACATCGGTCTGATCAACTCCCTGGCCGCCTATGCGCGCACCAACCAGTACGGCTTCCTTGAGAGCCCGTACCGTGTGGTGAAAGACGCCCTGGTCACCGACGAGATCGTGTTCCTGTCCGCCATCGAAGAAGCTGATCACGTGATCGCTCAGGCTTCGGCCACGATGAACGACAAGAAGGTCCTGATCGACGAGCTGGTAGCTGTTCGTCACCTGAACGAGTTCACCGTCAAGGCGCCGGAAGACGTCACCTTGATGGACGTATCGCCGAAGCAGGTAGTTTCGGTCGCAGCGTCGCTGATCCCGTTCCTGGAACACGATGACGCCAACCGTGCGTTGATGGGTTCCAACATGCAGCGTCAAGCTGTACCGACCCTGCGTGCCGACAAGCCGCTGGTAGGTACCGGCATGGAGCGTAACGTAGCCCGTGACTCCGGCGTTTGTGTCGTGGCTCGTCGTGGCGGCGTGATCGATTCCGTTGATGCCAGCCGTATCGTGGTTCGTGTTGCTGATGACGAAGTTGAAACGGGTGAAGCCGGTGTCGACATCTACAACCTGACCAAATACACCCGCTCGAACCAGAACACTTGCATCAACCAGCGTCCGCTGGTGCGCAAGGGTGATCGCGTTCAGCGTAGCGACATCATGGCTGACGGTCCGTCCACCGATATGGGTGAATTGGCTCTGGGTCAGAACATGCGCATCGCGTTCATGGCATGGAACGGCTTCAACTTCGAAGACTCCATCTGCCTGTCCGAGCGTGTGGTTCAAGAAGATCGCTTCACCACGATCCACATTCAGGAACTGACCTGTGTGGCGCGTGACACCAAGCTTGGGCCAGAGGAAATCACTGCAGACATCCCGAACGTGGGTGAAGCTGCACTGAACAAGCTGGACGAAGCCGGTATCGTTTACGTAGGTGCTGAAGTGGGTGCGGGCGACATCCTGGTTGGTAAGGTCACTCCGAAAGGCGAGACCCAACTGACTCCGGAAGAGAAGCTGCTGCGTGCCATCTTCGGTGAAAAAGCCAGCGACGTTAAAGACACCTCCCTGCGTGTACCTACCGGTACCAAGGGTACTGTCATCGACGTGCAGGTCTTCACCCGTGACGGCGTCGAGCGTGATGCTCGTGCACTGTCCATCGAGAAGACCCAGCTCGACGAGATCCGCAAGGACCTCAACGAAGAGTTCCGTATCGTTGAAGGCGCGACCTTCGAACGTCTGCGTTCCGCCCTGGTAGGCCACAAGGCTGAAGGCGGCGCAGGTCTGAAGAAAGGTCAGGACATCACCGACGAAATCCTCGACGGTCTTGAGCACGGCCAGTGGTTCAAACTGCGCATGGCTGAAGATGCTCTTAACGAGCAGCTCGAGAAGGCCCAGGCCTATATCGTTGATCGTCGCCGTCTGCTGGACGACAAGTTCGAAGACAAGAAGCGCAAACTGCAGCAGGGCGATGACCTGGCTCCAGGCGTGCTGAAAATCGTCAAGGTTTACCTGGCAATCCGTCGCCGCATCCAGCCGGGCGACAAGATGGCCGGTCGTCACGGTAACAAAGGTGTGGTCTCCGTGATCATGCCGGTTGAAGACATGCCGCACGATGCCAATGGCACCCCGGTCGACGTCGTCCTCAACCCGTTGGGCGTACCTTCGCGTATGAACGTTGGTCAGATCCTTGAAACCCACCTGGGCCTAGCGGCTAAAGGTCTGGGCGAGAAGATCAATCGTATGATCGAAGAGCAGCGCAAGGTTGCTGACCTGCGTAAGTTCCTGCACGAGATCTACAACGAGATCGGCGGTCGCAAGGAAGAGCTGGATACCTTCTCCGACCAGGAAATCCTGGATCTGGCGAAGAACCTGCGCGGTGGCGTTCCAATGGCTACCCCGGTGTTCGACGGTGCCAAGGAAAGCGAAATCAAGGCCATGCTGAAACTGGCAGACCTGCCAGAAAGCGGCCAGATGCAGCTGTTCGACGGCCGTACCGGCAACAAGTTCGAGCGTCCGGTTACTGTTGGCTACATGTACATGCTGAAGCTGAACCACTTGGTAGACGACAAGATGCACGCTCGTTCTACCGGTTCGTACAGCCTGGTTACCCAGCAGCCGCTGGGTGGTAAGGCTCAGTTCGGTGGTCAGCGTTTCGGGGAGATGGAGGTCTGGGCACTGGAAGCATACGGTGCCGCTTACACTCTGCAAGAAATGCTCACAGTGAAGTCGGACGATGTGAACGGTCGTACCAAGATGTACAAAAACATCGTGGATGGCGATCACCGTATGGAGCCGGGCATGCCCGAGTCCTTCAACGTGTTGATCAAAGAAATTCGTTCCCTCGGCATCGATATCGATCTGGAAACCGAATAACACGTGACGCGAATCGAGAGCGGGGCTGTTTAGCCCGCTCTCTGCTCCGCCAGGAGGAAAGGCCTTGAAAGACCTACTGAATTTGCTGAAAAACCAGGGTCAAGTCGAAGAGTTCGACGCCATCCGTATTGGATTGGCATCGCCTGAGATGATCCGTTCGTGGTCGTTCGGTGAAGTTAAAAAGCCGGAAACCATCAACTACCGTACGTTCAAACCTGAGCGTGACGGCCTGTTCTGCGCCAAGATCTTTGGCCCGGTAAAGGATTACGAGTGCCTGTGCGGTAAGTACAAGCGCTTGAAGCACCGTGGTGTGATCTGCGAGAAGTGTGGCGTTGAAGTTGCACTGGCCAAGGTTCGTCGTGAGCGCATGGCGCACATCGAGCTGGCTTCGCCGGTTGCCCACATCTGGTTCCTGAAATCGCTGCCGTCCCGTATCGGCTTGCTGATGGACATGACCCTGCGTGATATCGAACGCGTTCTCTACTTCGAGAGCTATGTCGTTATCGATCCAGGCATGACTACCCTTGAAAAAGGTCAGTTGCTGAACGACGAGCAGTACTTCGAGGCGTTGGAAGAGTTCGGTGATGATTTCGATGCCCGCATGGGTGCCGAAGCTGTCCGCGAACTGCTGCACGCTATCGACCTGGAGCACGAGATTGGTCGTCTGCGCGAAGAGATTCCGCAAACCAACTCCGAAACCAAGATCAAGAAGCTGTCCAAGCGTCTGAAGTTGATGGAAGCCTTCCAGGGTTCCGGCAACCTGCCAGAGTGGATGGTGCTGACCGTTCTGCCGGTTCTGCCGCCGGATCTGCGTCCGCTGGTGCCGTTGGATGGTGGTCGTTTCGCGACTTCCGACCTCAACGACCTGTACCGCCGTGTGATCAACCGTAACAACCGCTTGAAGCGCCTGCTCGATCTGTCTGCTCCGGACATCATCGTGCGCAACGAAAAGCGTATGTTGCAGGAAGCTGTCGATGCCCTGCTCGACAACGGTCGTCGTGGCCGCGCTATCACCGGTTCCAACAAGCGTCCTCTGAAATCCTTGGCTGACATGATCAAGGGTAAGCAAGGTCGTTTCCGTCAGAACTTGCTCGGTAAGCGTGTTGACTACTCTGGTCGTTCGGTAATTACCGTAGGCCCGACCCTGCGTCTGCACCAGTGCGGTCTGCCTAAGAAGATGGCACTTGAGCTGTTCAAGCCATTCATCTTCGGCAAGCTGGAAATGCGCGGTCTCGCGACCACCATCAAAGCGGCCAAGAAAATGGTCGAGCGCGAGCTGCCAGAGGTTTGGGACGTTCTCGCTGAAGTGATTCGCGAACACCCGGTTCTCCTCAACCGTGCACCGACCCTTCACCGTCTGGGTATCCAGGCGTTTGAACCGGTACTTATCGAAGGTAAGGCTATCCAGCTGCACCCTCTGGTCTGTGCTGCGTACAACGCCGACTTCGACGGCGACCAAATGGCCGTGCACGTACCGCTGACACTGGAAGCCCAGTTGGAAGCGCGTGCGTTGATGATGTCGACCAACAACATTCTGTCGCCAGCCAACGGTGAGCCAATCATCGTTCCGTCGCAGGACGTTGTATTGGGTCTGTACTACATGACCCGTGAGGCGATCAACGCCAAAGGCGAAGGTCGTGTGTTCGCTGACCTGCAGGAAGTTGACCGGGTGTTCCGTGCCGGCGAAGCCGCACTGCACGCCAAGGTCAAAGTGCGCATCAACGAAACTGTCAACGACCGTGATGGCGGCAGCGTGAGCGGCACCCGTATTGTCGACACCACCGTTGGCCGTGCGCTGTTGTACCAGGTTGTGCCAAAAGGCCTGTCGTACGACGTCGTCAACCTGCCGATGAAGAAAAAGGCGATCTCCAAGCTGATCAACCAATGCTATCGCGTGGTTGGTCTGAAAGAGACCGTGATCTTCGCTGACCAGTTGATGTACACCGGTTTTGCCTATTCGACCATTTCCGGCGTTTCCATCGGTGTTAACGACTTCGTTATTCCTGATGAAAAAGCCCGCATCATCAGTGCTGCTACTGATGAAGTGAAAGAGATCGAAAGCCAGTACGCCTCGGGCCTGGTAACACAGGGCGAGAAGTACAACAAAGTGATCGACCTTTGGTCCAAGGCCAACGACGAAGTGTCCAAGGCGATGATGGCCAACCTCTCGAAAGAGAAGGTCATCGACCGTCACGGCGACGAAGTTGACCAAGAGTCCTTCAACTCGATGTACATGATGGCCGACTCGGGCGCACGGGGTTCTGCTGCGCAGATCCGTCAGCTCGCCGGTATGCGTGGCCTGATGGCCAAGCCGGACGGCTCCATCATCGAAACGCCGATTACTGCGAACTTCCGTGAAGGTTTGAGCGTACTCCAGTACTTCATCTCTACTCACGGTGCTCGGAAAGGTCTGGCGGATACCGCGTTGAAAACCGCTAACTCCGGTTACCTGACGCGTCGTCTGGTAGATGTTGCGCAAGATCTGGTTGTCACCGAGATCGACTGCGGCACCGAGCACGGCCTGCTGATGACTCCGCACATTGAAGGCGGTGACGTTGTAGAGCCGCTGGGTGAGCGCGTACTGGGTCGTGTTATTGCCCGTGACGTATTCAAGCCAGGTACCGAGGAAGTTATCGTTCCTGCCGGCACTCTGGTTGACGAGAAGTGGGTCGAGTTCATCGAACTCAACAGCATCGACGAAGTAATCGTTCGCTCGCCGATCAGCTGCGAAACCCGCTACGGCATTTGCGCCAAGTGCTACGGCCGTGACTTGGCTCGTGGTCACCAGGTGAACATCGGTGAAGCGGTCGGCGTTATTGCTGCCCAGTCCATCGGTGAGCCGGGTACCCAGCTGACCATGCGTACGTTCCACATTGGTGGTGCGGCAAGCCGGACCTCCGCAGCCGACAGCGTTCAGGTGAAGAATGGCGGTACTGTCCGCCTGCACAACCTGAAGCACGTTGAGCGAGTGGATGGTCACCTGGTTGCTGTGTCGCGTTCCGGTGAGCTGGCAATCGCTGATGACTACGGTCGTGAGCGTGAGCGCTACAAGCTGCCGTACGGTGCTGTGATTTCGGTTAAAGAAGGTGACAAGGTCGACGCTGGCGCAATCGTGGCCAAGTGGGATCCGCACACTCACCCAATCGTTACCGAAATGAAAGGTACCGTGACCTACGTGGGCATGGAAGAAGGCATCACGATCAAGCGTCAGACTGACGAATTGACCGGTATGACCAACATTGAAGTACTCGACGCGAAAGATCGTCCAGCTGCCGGTAAAGACATCCGTCCTGCCGTGAAGATGGTCGATGACAACGGCAAGGATCTGTTGCTGCCAGGCACTGACGTAATCGCTCAGTACTTCCTGCCAGCCAACGCCCTGGTCGGTGTAGCGGATGGTGCGAAGATCGCGATCGGTGATGTTATCGCGCGTATCCCGCAAGAAACTTCGAAGACCCGTGACATCACCGGTGGTTTGCCGCGTGTTGCCGACTTGTTCGAAGCTCGTCGTCCGAAAGAAGCGTCGATTCTGGCTGAAGTCAGCGGCACTATCGCGTTCGGTAAAGAAACCAAGGGCAAGCGCCGTCTGGTTATTACCCCGAACGACGGTACCGATCCGTACGAAGAGCTGATTCCAAAGTGGCGTCACCTGAACGTGTTCGAAGGCGAACAGGTAAACCGCGGCGAAGTGATCTCCGACGGCCCGAGCGATCCACACGACATCCTGCGTCTGCTGGGTGTGAGTGCGCTGGCCAAGTACATCGTTAACGAGATCCAGGACGTTTACCGCCTGCAGGGCGTGAAGATCAACGATAAGCACATCGAGACCATCCTGCGTCAGATGCTGCGTAAAGTTGAGATCGCTGAATCCGGCGATTCCAGTTTCATCAAGGGCGACCAGATGGAACTGACTCACGTGCTGGTGGAAAACGAGCGTCTGGCTGGCGACGAGAAATTCGTTTCCAAGTTCACTCGCGTACTGCTGGGTATCACCAAGGCGTCGTTGTCCACTGAGTCGTTCATCTCGGCGGCCTCCTTCCAGGAGACCACTCGCGTACTGACCGAAGCAGCGGTAACCGGCAAGCGCGATTACCTGCGCGGCCTGAAAGAGAACGTGGTCGTGGGTCGTCTGATCCCGGCTGGTACCGGTTTGGCCTATCACAGCGAGCGTAAGCGTCGCCGTGATGCTGACAAGCCGTTGCGCGTAAGCGCCAGTGAAGTGGAAGCCGCACTGACCGAAGCGCTGAACTCAAGCGGTAACTGAGTTCTGCGGTAAATAAGTCTGGGCCCTGGCAGCCCCCATTCGTCGGATCAAGGCAAATTTGCCCGGCTTCGACGGGAGGGGAGGTCGGGGCCTTGCCTTGACTGGGGGCAAGATCCTCTTTAGACTCTTGTACCCCTAAATTTGGCGGGAATTCGTTCCTGCCATTTTGCTTTTCTTGCAAGACAATAGCGTCGCAAGACAACAGTGGAGCTAGTAGATGGCAACTATCAACCAGCTGGTACGTCAGCCGCGTAAGCGTATCGTCGAGAAATCCGACGTGCCTGCGCTGCAGAACTGCCCGCAACGTCGTGGCGTATGCACCCGTGTGTATACCACCACGCCGAAAAAACCTAACTCGGCACTGCGTAAAGTATGCCGTGTGCGCCTGACCAACGGTTTCGAGGTTTCCTCGTACATCGGCGGTGAAGGCCACAACCTGCAAGAGCACAGCGTGGTACTGATCCGTGGCGGTCGTGTAAAAGACTTGCCAGGTGTTCGTTATCACACCGTACGCGGCTCCTTGGATACTTCCGGCGTTAAAGGTCGTAACCAGGGTCGTTCGAAGTACGGTACCAAGAAGCCTAAGTAGTAGCGGCTTTTTGTAAAACTGAATCATCTTATTTTCTGAGTCGATAAGAGTAAGGTCGGAGGCGTCCCGAAAGGGCACCGATTCCGAGCGAACCTGAAGACCGTTTGAGGGCTTATCCATGCCAAGAAGACGCGTAGCAGCCAAGCGCGAAGTGCTTGACGATCCAAAATACGGAAGCCAAATTCTGGCCAAGTTCATGAACCACGTGATGGAAAGCGGCAAGAAAGCCGTTGCCGAGCGTATCGTTTATGGCGCGCTGGAAAAGGTTAAAGAACGCAAGAACAGCGACCCCCTGGAAATCTTCGAGAAAGCTCTCGACGCCATCGCTCCGCTGGTCGAAGTGAAGTCGCGCCGTGTAGGCGGTGCTACTTACCAGGTTCCGGTCGAAGTTCGTCCGTCCCGTCGTAACGCTCTGGCAATGCGCTGGTTGGTAGACTTCGCCCGTAAGCGCGGCGAGAAGTCTATGGCTCTGCGTTTGGCCGGCGAACTGTTGGACGCTGCTGAAGGTAAAGGTGCTGCTGTTAAGAAGCGTGAAGACGTGCACCGTATGGCTGAAGCTAACAAAGCTTTCTCGCACTACCGCTTCTAATCTTAGCTTCACTAATTTTGCGAGGGCTTTATGGCTCGTACTACTCCGATTAGCCGCTACCGTAACATCGGTATCGTTGCTCACGTGGATGCTGGTAAAACCACCACGACCGAGCGCGTACTGTTTTACACCGGCAAAAGTCACAAAATGGGCGAGGTGCATGATGGCGCCGCGACCACAGACTGGATGGTTCAGGAGCAGGAGCGTGGTATTACCATTACTTCTGCTGCTATTACCGCCTTCTGGAAAGGTTCCGAGAAGCAGTACAAAGATGAGCACCGCTTCAACGTTATCGATACCCCAGGCCACGTAGACTTCACTATTGAAGTTGAACGTTCCCTGCGCGTACTCGACGGCGCTGTCGTTGTGTTCTGCGGTACCTCAGGTGTCGAGCCTCAGTCGGAAACCGTATGGCGTCAAGCCAACAAATACGGCGTTCCACGTCTTGTTTATGTAAACAAGATGGACCGTGCTGGTGCCAACTTCCTGCGCGTGATCGGTCAGATCAAGCAGCGTCTGGGTCATACTCCGGTGCCAATCCAATTGGCTATCGGTTCCGAAGACAACTTCCAGGGTCAGATCGATCTGATCAACATGGAAGCGGTCTACTGGAATGACGCTGACAAAGGTATGGTTCCTGTTCGCAAGCCTATCCCTGCAGAATTGCAGGAACTGGCTGACGAGTGGCGCAACAACATGGTTGAGGCTGCCGCCGAAGCCAGCGAAGAGCTGATGAACAAGTACCTCGAAGGTGAAGAGCTCACCAACGTGGAAATCAAGGCCGCTCTGCGTCAGCGTACTATCGCTGGTGAGATCGTCTTGGCTGTTTGCGGTTCTTCCTTCAAGAACAAGGGTGTTCCCCTGGTTCTCGACGCCGTGATCGACTATCTGCCTGCTCCAACCGACATTCCTGCTATCAAGGGTACCAACCCTGATAACGAGGAAGAAGAGATGGAGCGTCATGCTGACGACAGCGAGCCGTTCTCGGCTCTGGCGTTCAAGATCGCTACCGACCCATTCGTGGGTACTCTGACCTTCGTCCGTGTTTACTCGGGCGTGTTGGCCTCCGGCGACGGCGTGATCAACTCGGTCAAAGGCAAGAAAGAGCGTGTGGGTCGTATGGTGCAAATGCACGCAAACGCCCGTGAAGAGATCAAGGAAGTGCGCGCTGGTGACATCGCGGCCTTGATCGGCATGAAGGACGTCACCACTGGTGAGACTTTGTGCGACGCTGCCAAGCCAATCATCCTGGTTCGCATGGACTTCCCGGAGCCGGTTATTTCGGTTGCCGTAGAGCCTAAGACCAAGGATGACCAGGAAAAAATGGGTATCGCTCTGGGCAAGCTTGCTCAGGAAGATCCATCTTTCCGCGTCAAAACTGATGAAGAGACTGGTCAAACGATCATCTCTGGCATGGGCGAGTTGCACCTGGACATCCTGGTTGACCGGATGCGCCGTGAGTTCAACGTCGAAGCCAACATCGGTAAGCCTCAGGTTTCCTATCGTGAGCGCATCACGAAGAACTGCGAAATCGAAGGCAAGTTCGTTCGTCAGTCCGGCGGTCGTGGTCAGTTCGGTCACTGCTGGATCCGTTTTGCTCCTGCTGACGAAGGTCAGGAAGGTCTGCAATTCGTGAACGAAGTAGTGGGTGGTGTTGTTCCTAAGGAATACATCCCTGCTATCCAGAAGGGTATCGAAGAGCAGATGAAGAACGGTGTTGTTGCCGGCTATCCGCTGATCGGCCTGAAAGCAACCGTTTTTGACGGTTCTTACCACGACGTCGACTCCAACGAGATGGCGTTTAAGGTGGCTGCTTCCATGGCAACCAAGCAACTGGCCCAGAAGGGCGGTGGTGAGTTGCTTGAGCCAATCATGGCGGTAGAAGTTGTTACACCTGAAGACTATATGGGTGATGTCATGGGCGACCTTAACCGTCGTCGCGGCATGATCTTGGGTATGGAAGACACGGTTTCCGGCAAGGTGATTCGCGCCGAGGTTCCGTTGGGTGAGATGTTCGGTTATGCGACCGACGTTCGCTCCATGTCCCAGGGTCGCGCAAGCTACTCTATGGAATTCAAAAAATACAACACAGCTCCGGCGCACATCGCTGAAACTGTATCCAAAAAACAAGGCTGATTCAGTCCTTTAGGCAAGGAGTTAATTGTCGTGGCTAAAGAAAAATTTGATCGTTCCCTACCGCACGTCAACGTTGGCACTATCGGTCACGTTGACCACGGTAAAACCACTCTGACCGCAGCTCTGACTCGCGTCTGCTCCGAGGTTTTCGGTTCTGCAGTCGTTGATTTCGATAAAATCGACAGCGCTCCAGAAGAAAAAGCTCGTGGTATCACCATCAACACCGCGCACGTCGAGTACAACTCGAAGATCCGTCACTACGCTCACGTTGACTGCCCAGGTCACGCTGACTATGTGAAGAACATGATCACTGGTGCTGCCCAGATGGACGGCGCGATCCTGGTTTGCTCGGCCGCTGATGGTCCGATGCCACAAACCCGTGAGCACATCCTGCTGTCCCGTCAGGTAGGCGTTCCGTACATCGTGGTTTTCCTGAACAAGGCTGACCTGGTAGACGACGCTGAGCTGCTGGAACTGGTTGAGATGGAAGTGCGCGATCTGCTGAGCACTTACGACTTCCCGGGCGACGACACTCCGATCATCATCGGTTCTGCTCGTATGGCGCTGGAAGGCAAAGACGATAACGAAATGGGCACCACTGCCGTTCGTAAACTGGTTGAAACCCTGGACAGCTACATCCCAGAACCAGTTCGTCTGACCGACAAGCCGTTCCTGATGCCAATCGAAGACGTATTCTCGATCTCCGGTCGTGGTACTGTTGTGACTGGTCGTATCGAGCGCGGTATCGTTCGCGTTCAAGATGCGCTGGAAATCGTTGGTCTGCGTGACACTACCAACACTGTTTGCACTGGTGTTGAAATGTTCCGCAAGCTGCTCGACGAAGGTCGTGCTGGCGAGAACTGCGGCGTTCTGCTGCGTGGTACCAAGCGTGACGACGTTGAGCGTGGCCAGGTTCTGGTTAAGCCAGGTTCGGTTAAGCCGCACACCAAGTTCACCGCAGAAGTTTACGTTCTGAGCAAGGAAGAAGGCGGTCGTCACACTCCGTTCTTCAAAGGCTACCGTCCACAGTTCTACTTCCGTACTACTGACGTGACTGGTAACTGCCAGCTGCCAGAAGGCGTTGAAATGGTAATGCCAGGCGATAACATCCAAATGGAAGTTACCCTGATCAAGACCATCGCAATGGAAGACGGTCTGCGCTTCGCTATCCGTGAAGGCGGCCGTACCGTTGGTGCTGGTGTTGTAGCTAAAATCATCGAGTAAGCGTCTCTTCTGAGATAGCTTCGATGCTTTGAAAAGCCCCCGCTCAGCGGGGGCTTTTTTATTGGGTTGACACCTATCTAGGGCGTCTATAGAATTGCGCCTCCTTTTAACGGGCGTATTGCGCTCGCTGGGAATAGCAGCCGGAGTCTGAAATCCAATGCAAAATCAGCAAATCCGTATCAGGTTGAAGGCTTTTGACCATCGCCTGATCGACCAATCCACCCAGGAAATCGTGGAAACCGCGAAACGTACTGGTGCTCAAGTGCGTGGTCCAATTCCACTGCCTACCCGTAAAGAGCGGTTCACCGTTCTGGTCTCCCCGCACGTCAACAAAGACGCGCGTGACCAGTACGAGATCCGTACTCATAAGCGCGTACTGGACATCGTCCAGCCAACGGATAAAACCGTTGATGCTCTTATGAAGCTTGATCTGGCGGCCGGTGTGGAAGTACAGATCAGCCTCGGCTAAGACTTGGGTCTTAGTCGTGTAACGCTCTGAAATGGGCGGCCATAGCGGGTGAAAGCCCCGTACACTCATGAGGTTTACAACATGACTATTGGTGTAGTCGGTCGTAAATGCGGTATGACCCGTATTTTCACCGAAGAAGGTGTCTCCATTCCGGTTACGGTCATTGAGATCGAGCCGAATCGCGTCACCCAGTTCAAAACTGAAGAAACCGATGGCTATCGTGCAGTGCAAGTCACTGTCGGCGAGCGTCGCGCTTCGCGTGTGACTGCTGCTCAAGCAGGTCACTTCGCTAAAGCAAACGTTGCAGCTGGTCGTACTGTCATGGAGTTCCGTCTTGAAGAAGGCGACTACCAGGCTGGCGATCTGATCAACGCTGAAATCTTCGCCGCTGGTCAACTGGTTGATGTAACCGGTCAGTCCAAGGGTAAAGGCTTCCAGGGTACGATCAAGCGTTGGAATTTCCGTGGTCAAGACAACACTCACGGTAACTCCGTTTCCCACCGCGTCCCGGGCTCTATTGGCCAGTGCCAGACTCCTGGTCGTGTATTCAAGGGCAAAAAAATGTCCGGTCATATGGGCGCTGAGCGCGTGACCGTGCAGTCCCTCGAAGTAGTGCGCGTCGACGCTGAACGCAATCTGTTGTTGGTCAAGGGTGCTGTTCCTGGCGCTACTGGCGGCAACCTGGTTGTACGTCCAGCGGCCAAGGCTCGCGGTTAAGGGGAAGCTGACATGCAATTAAATGTAAATGACGCTCAAGCGATCGAAGTTTCCGAACTGACATTTGGCGGCGAATTCAACGAGACGCTGGTTCACCAAGCAGTCGTGGCCTACATGGCCGGCGGCCGTCAAGGTAGCAAGCAGCAAAAGACCCGTTCCGACGTTCGTGGTGGCGGTAAGCGCCCTTGGCGTCAGAAAGGTACTGGCCGTGCTCGTGCCGGTACTATCCGTAGCCCAATCTGGCGCGGCGGCGGTACCACTTTCGCAGCTCGTCCGCAGGATCACTCTCAGAAGCTCAACAAGAAGATGTATCGCGCAGCACTGCGCTCCATCCTTGCTGAACTCGTGCGTACTGACCGCCTGGTCGTGGTTCAGGACTTCGCTGTTGAAAGTCCAAAAACCAAAGATCTGCTGGGCAAACTGAACAACATGAGCCTGACCGACGTTTTGATCGTGTCTGAAGCTGTTGATCAGAACCTGTACCTGGCTGCTCGTAACCTGCCACACGTTGATGTACGTGACGTGCAAGGTTCCGATCCAGTTAGTCTGATCGCATACGACAAGGTGTTGATCACCGTGTCGGCCGTGAAGAAATTCGAGGAGCTGCTGGGATGAACCAGGAACGCGTATTTAAAGTTCTGCTTGGCCCGCACGTTTCCGAAAAGGCTACGGTTCTGGCTGACAAGAAAGGCCAGTTCGTTTTCAAGGTTGCAACTGACGCAACCAAGCTGGAAATCAAGAAGGCCGTCGAAAGCCTGTTCAGCGTGAAAGTTGAGCGTGTTACTACCCTGAATGTTCTGGGTAAGAGCAAGCGCACTGCTCGCGGTCTGGGCAAGCGTAATGACTGGAAGAAGGCAGTTATCTCCCTTCAGCCAGGCCAAGATCTCGATTTCAGCAGCAGTGCTGAGTAAGGAAGGGGTGCATCATGGCAATCGTTAAATGCAAACCGACTTCCCCTGGCCGCCGTTTTGTGGTCAAGGTGGTCAACCAGGAGCTGCATAAAGGCGCTCCTCACGCACCGCTGCTCGAGAAGAAATCGAAGACTGGTGGTCGTAACAACAATGGTCGTATTACCACTCGTCACATTGGTGGTGGCCATAAGCAGCATTATCGTCTGGTCGACTTCCGTCGCAACGACAAAGATGGCATCGCTGCCACTGTCGAGCGTATCGAATACGATCCAAACCGTACTGCTCACATCGCTCTGCTGCTGTACGCAGATGGCGAGCGTCGCTACATCATCGCGCCTAAAGGCGTGAGTGCTGGCGACCAGCTGATCGCAGGTGCCCTGGCACCGATCAAGCCGGGCAACGCTCTGCAACTGCGTAACATTCCAGTTGGTAGCACCGTACACGGCATCGAATTGAAGCCAGGTAAAGGCGCGCAAATCGCTCGTTCCGCTGGTGCTTCGGCTCAGCTGATCGCTCGTGAAGGTGTCTACGTGACCCTGCGTCTGCGTTCTGGTGAGATGCGTAAAGTGCTGGCTGAATGCCGTGCGACCCTGGGTGAAGTCTCGAACTCCGAGCACAGCCTGCGTTCGCTGGGTAAAGCTGGTGCCAAACGCTGGCGTGGCGTTCGCCCAACCGTTCGTGGTGTTGCCATGAACCCGGTTGACCACCCACACGGTGGTGGTGAAGGTCGTACCTCTGGTGGTCGTCATCCGGTATCGCCATGGGGCTTCCCGACTAAGGGCGCGAAGACTCGTGGTAATAAGCGTACCGACAAAATGATCGTCCGTCGTCGCAAGTAAATAGAGGGATACGACAGTGCCACGTTCTCTGAAAAAAGGTCCTTTTATTGATCTTCACCTACTGAAGAAGATCGAAGTGGCGGCGGAAAAGAACGATCGCAAACCAGTTAAGACCTGGTCGCGTCGTTCGATGATCCTGCCACAAATGGTCGGTCTGACCATCGCTGTACACAACGGTCGTCTGCACGTCCCAGTTCTCGTTAACGAAGACATGGTCGGCCACAAACTAGGCGAGTTTGCCGGTACCCGCACTTATCGTGGGCACGTGGCAGACAAGAAAGCCAAGCGTTAAGGGGTAAGGAAATGGAAGTAGCCGCTAAGTTGTCGGGCGCTCGAATCTCCGCCCAGAAAGCCCGCTTGGTCGCCGACCAGATCCGCGGGAAGAAGGTGGGCGAAGCGCTCAACCTGTTGGCTTTCAGCAGTAAGAAAGCCGCCGAGATCATGAAGAAAGTGCTGGAGTCGGCCGTAGCCAACGCCGAGCATAACGAAGGCGCAGACGTTGATGACCTGAAGGTCAGCACCGTTTTCGTCAACGAAGGGCGTTCGCTGAAGCGCATCATGCCACGTGCCAAAGGCCGTGCTGATCGCATCGTCAAGCGGTCTTGCCATATCACTGTCAAGGTTGCTGACAAGTAACGGAGTCGAAGAGATGGGTCAGAAAGTACATCCCATTGGCATTCGCCTGGGAATCGTCAAGGAGCACACCTCCGTCTGGTACGCAGACGGTCGGACTTATGCGGACTATTTGTTCGCTGATCTGAAGGTGCGTGAGTATCTCCAAGACAAACTAAAAAGCGCGTCCGTAAGCCGTATCGATATCCATCGTCCGGCGCAAACTGCACGTATCACCATCCACACCGCTCGTCCAGGTATCGTTATCGGGAAGAAAGGTGAAGATGTTGAGAAACTGCGTCAGGACCTGACCAAGCAAATGGGTGTGCCTGTGCACATCAATATCGAAGAGATCCGCAAGCCGGAGCTCGACGGTATGCTGGTTGCGCAGAGCGTAGCTCAGCAGCTGGAGCGTCGCGTAATGTTCCGTCGCGCAATGAAGCGCGCCGTACAGAACGCCATGCGCATTGGTGCCAAAGGCATCAAAATCCAAGTGAGCGGTCGTCTCGGCGGTGCTGAAATCGCACGTACTGAATGGTATCGCGAAGGTCGTGTGCCACTGCACACCCTGCGTGCCGACATCGACTATGCCAACTACGAAGCTCACACCACTTACGGTGTGATCGGTGTAAAGGTTTGGATCTTCAAAGGCGAAGTAATTGGTGGTCGCCAAGAAGAACTGAAACCACAAGCACCAGCGCCTCGTAAAAAAGCTGCTAAGTAAGGGGTACGCCAAATGTTGCAACCAAAGCGTACGAAGTTCCGCAAGCAGATGACAGGCCACAACCGTGGTCTGGCTCAGCGCGGTAGCAAAGTCAGCTTCGGCGAGTTCGCGCTGAAGTCTGTAGCTCGTGGTCGTCTCACCGCTCGTCAGATCGAGTCAGCGCGTCGTGCACTGACCCGTCACGTTAAACGTGGCGGCAAGATCTGGATCCGTGTATTCCCGGACAAGCCGATCTCCAAAAAGCCTCTCGAGGTTCGGATGGGTAAAGGTAAGGGTAACGTGGAATACTGGGTAGCCCAGATTCAGCCAGGCAAAGTCCTGTATGAAATCGAGGGTGTAACTGAAGAGCTGGCGCGTGAGGCTTTTGCCCTGGCTGCTGCAAAGCTGCCGCTCGCCACCGCCTTTGTTAAACGGACGGTGATGTGATGAAAGCGAATGAACTTCGTGAAAAATCCGCACAGCAGCTGAACGAGCAACTGCTCGGCCTGCTGCGCGACCAGTTCAATCTGCGCATGCAGAAAGCAACTGGCCAGTTGGGGCAGTCTCATCTGCTCTCGCAAGTTAAGCGTGACATCGCTCGCGTGAAGACTGTGCTCAACCAGCAGGCAGGTAAGTGATCATGGCTGAAGCCGAAAAGACTGTCCGTACGCTGACTGGCCGTGTTGTCAGCGACAAGATGGACAAAACCATCACCGTTTTGATCGAGCGTCGCGTTAAGCACCCGATCTACGGTAAATATGTTAAGCGTTCGACTAAGCTGCACGCGCACGACGAAACCAACCAGTGCCACATCGGCGACAAAGTCACTATTCGTGAAACTCGTCCGCTGGCCAAGACCAAGTCTTGGGCATTGGTTGATGTTCTCGAACGCGCTGTGGAAGTCTAAGGACTAGGGGTCGGAGAAATTATATGATTCAGACTCAATCCATGCTCGATGTGGCCGATAACAGCGGCGCTCGCCGTGTTATGTGCATCAAGGTGCTGGGTGGCTCCCATCGTCGTTACGCTGGTATCGGTGACATCATCAAAGTTACCGTCAAGGAAGCAATTCCTCGCGGTAAAGTGAAAAAAGGCCAAGTGATGACTGCTGTTGTAGTCCGCACTCGTCACGGCGTACGTCGTGCAGATGGCTCCATTATCCGCTTTGATGGCAACGCTGCTGTTCTTCTGAACAACAAGCAAGAGCCGATCGGCACCCGTATCTTTGGGCCAGTGACCCGTGAACTTCGTACTGAGAAGTTCATGAAGATCGTCTCGCTCGCCCCAGAAGTGCTGTAAGGAGATCCGACATGCAAAAGATTCGTCGTGACGACGAGATCATCGTGATCGCCGGCAAAGACAAAGGTAAGCGCGGTAAGGTGCTTAAGGTTCTCGCTAATAACCGTCTGGTTATCGGTGGTCTGAACCTGGTCAAGCGTCATACCAAGCCTAACCCGATGTCGGGCGTGCAGGGCGGTATCGTCGAGAAAGAAGCTCCGCTGGACGCTTCTAACGTCGCCATCTTCAACGGCGAAACCAACAAGGCTGACCGCGTTGGTTTCAAAGTAGAAGACGGTAAGAAAATTCGTGTCTTCAAGTCGACCCAAAAAGCGGTTGATGCTTGAACACTGCTAGGTAGATTAGACCATGGCACGACTACAAGAGATTTACCGGAAGGAAATCGCCCCTAAGCTTAAGGAAGAACTTAAGCTTGGGAACGTGATGGAAGTTCCGCGCGTTACCAAAATCACCCTGAACATGGGTCTGGGCGAAGCGATCGGTGACAAAAAAGTCATCGAGCACGCTGTTGCTGACCTGGAAAAGATCACCGGCCAGAAAGTCGTTGTGACCTACGCTCGCAAATCCATCGCTGGCTTTAAAGTCCGTGAAGGTTGGCCGATCGGCGTCAAAGTGACTCTGCGCCGTGAGCGTATGTACGAATTCCTGGATCGTCTGCTGTCGATCTCCCTGCCTCGGGTTCGCGACTTCCGCGGCCTGAATGCCAAGTCCTTCGATGGTCGTGGTAACTACAGCATGGGCGTGAAAGAGCAGATCATCTTCCCGGAAATCGACTACGACAAGATCGATGCTCTCCGCGGTCTGGACATCACCCTGACCACCACTGCCAAGAACGATGATGAAGGTCGCGCCCTGTTGCGTGCTTTCAAATTCCCGTTCCGCAACTGATTGGAGTAGGACCATGGCCAAGATGAGCATGAAAAACCGCGAGCTGAAGCGTCAGCTCACGGTTGCCAAGTACGCCAAGAAGCGTGCAGCACTGAAAGCAATCATCGTTGATCTGAACGCAAGTCCAGAAGCGCGTTGGGAAGCTACAGTTGCCCTGCAGAAGCAGCCACGTGACGCAAGCGCTTCGCGCATGCGTAACCGCTGCCGCCTGACCGGTCGTCCACACGGCGTTTACCGCAAGTTCGGTCTCGGCCGTAACAAACTGCGTGAAGCGGCAATGCGTGGTGACGTACCAGGTCTGGTTAAAGCCAGCTGGTAAGTACTTTCAGCGTCCAGGTGGTCCGAATCGAAAGATACTGACCGCCGGTGACCCTGAATCTGGAACAAGCCCCTTTTGGGGCTTGTTTCATTTCCGGAGTGTGTCTAAAATACGCGGCTCGCCTGAGCCCGTGTTTTTTACCCGGAGATTCTCAGCGACATATGTAGCCGCAAGGCTAATTTTTTTGTATTAGGAGCGTCTAGCCCATGAGTATGCAGGACCCGTTAGCGGACATGCTAACTCGTATCCGTAATGCCCAGATGGCTGAAAAGTCCGTCGTAAGCATGCCATCTTCCAAGTTGAAGGTTGCTGTTGCCAAAGTCCTGAAAGACGAAGGCTACATTGCGGGTTATCAGATCAGCAGCGAAATCAAACCACTGCTGTCCATCGAGCTGAAGTACTTCGAAGGCCGTTCGGTCATCGAGGAAGTGAAGCGCGTTAGCCGTCCAGGCCTGCGTCAGTACAAGTCCGCTGAAGATCTGCCGAAAGTTCGTGGCGGTCTGGGCGTGTCTATCGTCTCCACCAACAAAGGTGTGATGACGGATCGTGCTGCGCGCGCTGCCGGTGTCGGCGGCGAAGTTCTTTGCACTGTGTTCTAAGGGGGGATAAGCATGTCTCGCGTCGCTAAGAACCCCGTTAAGCTGCCAGCCGGTGTCGAAGTCAAATTCGCAGGCCAACAGCTTTCGGTGAAGGGTGCCAAGGGCACTCTTGAACTGAATATCCATTCGTCCGTTGAGATCGTTGAAGAAGCTGGTGAGCTGCGTTTCGCTGCTCGCAATGGCGATCAACAAACTCGCGCAATGGCTGGTACCACGCGTGCGTTGGTAAACAACATGGTCCAAGGTGTAAGCCAAGGCTTCGAGCGTAAGCTCCAGCTGGTCGGTGTTGGTTACAAAGCGCAAGCAAAAGGCACGGTTTTGAACCTGGCCCTTGGCTTCTCGCACCCAGTGGATTACGAACTGCCGGAAGGCATCACCGCTGAGACTCCTAGCCAGACCGATATCCTGATCAAGGGCATCGATAAGCAACTGGTAGGTCAAGTGGCTGCTGAGATCCGCGACTTCCGTCCACCAGAGCCGTACAAAGGCAAAGGTGTGCGCTACGCGGACGAAGTCGTCCGTCGTAAAGAAGCCAAGAAGAAGTAGGGCATAGCAAATGACCGACAAAAAAGTTACTCGACTGCGTCGCGCTCGCAAAGCACGCCTGAAAATGCACGAACTCGAAGTCGTGCGTCTCTGCGTGTTCCGCTCGTCGCAGCACATCTACGCCCAGGTCATCTCGGCCGACGGCAACAAAGTCCTGGCCAGCGCCTCGACTTTGGATAAAGAACTGCGTGATGGTGCCACTGGCAACATCGACGCGGCCACAAAGGTTGGCCAGCTGGTCGCTACGCGTGCTAAGGCCGCTGGCGTCTCGCAAGTGGCTTTCGACCGCTCTGGCTTCAAGTACCACGGCCGCGTTAAAGCGCTGGCTGATGCTGCTCGTGAAGCTGGGCTGGAGTTCTAAGTTATGTCAAATAACGACCAAAAGCGCGACGAAGGCTACATTGAGAAGCTGGTTCAAGTTAACCGCGTAGCCAAAACCGTTAAAGGCGGCCGTATCTTCACTTTCACCGCGTTGACCGTGGTGGGTGATGGTAAAGGGCGTGTTGGCTTCGGCCGTGGCAAGTCACGTGAAGTGCCTGCTGCGATCCAGAAGGCAATGGAAGCTGCTCGTCGCAACATGATCCAAGTTGATCTGAACGGCACCACGCTGCAGTACGCAATGAAGTCCGCTCACGGCGCTTCGAAGGTGTACATGCAGCCTGCTTCTGAAGGTACCGGTATCATCGCTGGCGGCGCTATGCGTGCTGTCCTCGAGGTTGCTGGTGTTCAGAACGTTCTGGCCAAGTGCTATGGCTCGACTAACCCGGTAAACGTGGTTCACGCCACTTTCAAGGGTTTGAAAGCTATGCAATCTCCTGAATCCATTGCCGCCAAGCGTGGCAAAAGCGTCAAGGAGATCTTCTGATCATGGCTACCGTTAAAGTAACGCTGATCAAAAGCATGACCGGCCGCATCCCTAACCACAAATTGTGCGTTAAGGGTTTGGGTCTGCGTCGCATCGGTCACACTGTAGAAGTCCAGGATACTCCCGAGAATCGCGGGATGATCAACAAGGCTTACTACATGCTGCGTGTCGAGGGTTAATCGATGAAACTCAATGATCTGAGTCCAGCGCCGGGTTCCCGTCGCGAAAAGCATCGTCCGGGCCGTGGTATCGGTAGCGGTTTGGGTAAGACTGGTGGCCGCGGCCACAAAGGTCAAACCTCCCGCTCCGGTGGCACCATTGCTCCAGGCTTTGAAGGCGGTCAACAGCCGCTGCATCGTCGCCTGCCTAAGTTCGGCTTCGTTTCCCTGAAGGCCATGGACCGCGCAGAAGTGCGTCTGTCCGAGCTGGCTAAAGTGGAAGGCGACATCGTTACTGTGCAGACCCTGAAAGATGCCAACGTGATCAACGTCAACGTACAGCGTGTGAAAATCATGCTGTCCGGTGAAGTGACTCGCGCTGTCACTATCGGCAAGGGAATCGGCGCCACCAAAGGTGCGCGTTCGGCTATCGAAGCAGCTGGCGGCAAGTTCGAGGAATAAATGGCTAAGCAAGGTGCTCTCTCAGCGCTCGGCAAAGGCGGTATGTCTGAACTTTGGGCTCGTCTGCGTTTTCTGTTCCTGGCGATTATCGTCTACCGAATAGGCGCACACATCCCGGTTCCAGGTATCAACCCGGACCGACTCGCAGACCTGTTTCGACAGAATGAGGGGACCATTCTTAGCTTGTTCAACATGTTTTCTGGCGGTGCGCTGGAACGGATGAGCATTTTTGCACTGGGGATCATGCCGTACATCTCGGCATCGATCATCATGCAGCTGATGACCGCCGTCAGCCCGCAGCTGGAGCAGTTGAAGAAGGAAGGTGAAGCTGGCCGTCGCAAGATTAGCCAGTACACCCGCTACGGCACTGTCATCCTCGCCCTGGTTCAGGCTATCGGCATGTCCGTTGGCCTGGCGGGGCAGGGTGTTGCGTTCACTGGTGACTTTGGCTTCCATTTCGTCGCGGTATCCACGTTTGTGGCTGGTGCGATGTTCATGATGTGGCTGGGTGAGCAGATTACTGAGCGTGGTGTTGGTAACGGTATCTCGATGTTGATTTTCGCAGGTATCGTCGCCGGTCTTCCGAGAGCAATCGGGCAGTCTTTCGAGTCTGCACGTCAGGGTGATATCAATATCTTCGCCCTGGTTGCCATCGGTTTGCTGGCAGTAGCGATTATCGGTTTTGTGGTGTTCATTGAGCGTGGCCAGCGTCGTATTGCTGTTCACTACGCCAAGCGTCAGCAGGGCCGTAAGGTTTTTGCTGCGCAGACCAGCCACTTGCCGCTGAAAGTGAATATGGCCGGTGTTATTCCGGCAATTTTCGCGAGCAGCATTTTGCTGTTTCCGGCTTCGTTGGGTACCTGGTTTGGTCAGTCTGAAAATATGGGCTGGCTGCAGGACCTCTCTCAGTCGATCGCTCCTGGTCAGCCGTTGAATATTCTGCTGTTTAGTGCAGGGATTATTTTCTTCTGCTTCTTCTATACGGCGTTGATGTTCAATCCGAAAGACGTAGCGGAAAACCTGAAGAAGTCCGGTGCCTTTATTCCGGGTATTCGTCCAGGTGAGCAGTCTGCACGCTACATTGATGGCGTTCTGACTCGTTTGACCCTGTTCGGTGCTCTATATATGACGGCCGTGTGCTTGTTGCCCCAGTTCCTGGTGGTTGCAGCAAACGTTCCGTTCTACCTTGGCGGGACCTCGTTGCTGATCGTGGTCGTGGTTGTGATGGACTTCATGTCCCAAGTACAATCGCACCTCGTTTCGCACCAGTACGAATCCCTGATGAAGAAAGCCAACCTGAAGGGTTACGGCAGCGGCATGTTGCGCTGAGTACCCATAAGGTTCGAGGAGTTGGTGATGAAAGTTCGTGCATCGGTGAAAAAGCTGTGCCGTAACTGCAAGATTATTCGCCGCGAAGGTGTTGTTCGAGTAATTTGCAGCGCGGAACCGCGTCACAAACAGCGCCAAGGCTGAGTGTGATCCGCTTGAAGCCCGGCAGCTAGTGCGCTGCCGGGTTGATTATTTGTTATTACAGCGATATTATCTCGCGCCCTATTTCTTGGCTTCCGGGGCGTAGGTAGCTGTCAATTGGAGTCCCACTGAATGGCCCGTATTGCAGGCGTTAACATTCCAGATAACAAGCACACTGTTATCTCGCTGACCTACATCTATGGTGTTGGTCGCACTACTGCGCAGAAAATTTGCGCAGTTGCTGGGGTAAACCCAGCCGCTAAGATCAAGGATCTGAGCGACGAGCAGATTGAATTGCTGCGTGGCGAAGTGGCGAAGTTCACCACTGAAGGTGACCTGCGTCGCGAAATCAACATGAAAATCAAGCGTTTGATGGACCTCGGTTGCTATCGCGGTCTGCGTCATCGTCGTGGTCTTCCAGTACGCGGTCAGCGTACCAAGACTAACGCGCGTACCCGTAAAGGTCCGCGTAAGCCGATCCGCAAGTAATCGCCCCAGCGAATCGACAGGAAAATTATCATGGCAAAACCTGCTGCTCGTCCTCGTAAAAAAGTTAAAAAGACAGTGGTTGATGGCATCGCCCACATCCATGCATCTTTTAACAACACCATCGTGACCATCACCGACCGTCAAGGTAACGCGCTTTCTTGGGCTACCTCCGGTGGTTCGGGTTTCCGCGGTTCCCGCAAGTCCACCCCGTTTGCTGCTCAAGTAGCTGCTGAACGTGCTGGTCAAGCTGCGCTGGAATATGGCCTGAAAAACCTCGACGTTAACGTCAAAGGTCCAGGTCCAGGTCGTGAGTCTGCTGTCCGTGCTTTGAACGGCTGTGGCTATAAGATCGCCAGCATCACCGACGTGACGCCAATCCCGCACAACGGGTGCCGTCCGCCGAAGAAGCGCCGCGTGTAATCCAGGAGATTGTAAAGAATGGCTCGTTACATTGGTCCAAAATGCAAACTCGCTCGTCGCGAAGGCACCGATCTCTTCCTGAAGAGCGGCGTGCGCGCGATCGAATCGAAGTGCAACATTGAAGCAGCACCTGGTATCCACGGCCAACGCCGCGGTCGCCAGTCCGATTACGGCACCCAACTGCGTGAAAAGCAGAAGGTCCGCCGTATCTACGGCGTTCTCGAGCGTCAGTTCAGCGGCTACTACAAAGAAGCTGCTGGCAAGAAAGGTGCAACCGGTGAAAACCTGCTGCAACTGCTCGAATGCCGTCTGGACAACGTTGTATACCGTATGGGCTTTGGTTCGACTCGTGCCGAATCCCGTCAGCTGGTATCGCACAAGTCGATCAGCGTTAACGGTCAGACCGTAAACGTTCCGTCCTACCAGGTTCGTGCTGGTGACGTGGTCGCAGTTCGCGAGAAAGCAAAAAACCAACTTCGCATTGTCCAAGCTCTCGATCTGTGTGCCCAACGTGGCCGCGTAGAATGGGTAGAAGTAGACACTGAGAAGAAGTCGGGCGTTTTCAAGAACGTTCCTGCTCGCAGTGATCTGTCCGCCGACATCAACGAAAGCCTGATTGTCGAGCTCTACTCCAAGTAAGGGCTAGAAAATAGGTGCATCCATGCAGATTTCGGTAAATGAGTTCCTGACACCCCGCCACATTGATGTGCAGGTTGTCAGTCCAACCCGCGCCAAGATCACTCTCGAGCCTCTCGAGCGTGGTTTTGGCCACACCCTGGGCAACGCGCTGCGCCGCATCCTGTTGTCCTCAATGCCCGGCTGTGCAGTAGTCGAGGCCGAGATTGACGGTGTGCTCCACGAGTACAGCGCCATCGAAGGTGTACAGGAAGACGTAATTGAAATCCTGTTGAACCTTAAAGGTCTGGCTATCAAGCTGCACGGCCGTGACGAAGTTACGCTGACCTTGTCGAAGAAGGGTTCGGGGGTGGTTACCGCTGCCGATATTCAGCTGGATCATGATGTCGAGATCGTTAACCCCGATCACGTAATCGCTAACCTGGCGTCTAACGGCGCCCTGAACATGAAGCTCACCGTAGCTCGTGGTCGTGGTTATGAACCGGCCGACTCGCGTCAGAGCGATGAAGACGAAAGCCGCAGCATTGGTCGCTTGCAGCTTGACTCTTCGTTCAGCCCGGTTCGCCGTATCGCATACGTGGTGGAAAACGCCCGTGTCGAGCAGCGTACTAACCTGGACAAGCTGGTTATTGATCTGGAAACCAACGGTACTCTGGATCCTGAAGAGGCTATCCGCCGCGCTGCAACCATTCTGCAACAGCAGTTGGCTGCGTTCGTCGACCTCAAAGGTGACAGCGAACCAGTGGTAATCGAGCAGGAAGACGAGATCGATCCGATCCTGCTTCGCCCGGTTGACGATCTGGAACTGACTGTACGTTCGGCTAACTGCCTTAAGGCGGAAAACATTTACTACATCGGCGACCTGATTCAGCGTACCGAAGTAGAACTGTTGAAGACTCCGAACCTGGGCAAGAAATCCTTGACTGAAATCAAGGACGTTCTGGCCTCCCGCGGTCTGTCCCTCGGCATGCGCCTCGACAACTGGCCGCCTGCAAGTCTTAAGAAGGACGACAAGGCGACTGCCTGATCGTCGTAATCACCGAACGTGAGTTTGGTAAGGAATGAACCATGCGTCATCGTAAAAGTGGTCGTCACCTGAGCCGTACCAGCTCGCACCGCAAGGCCATGTTTCAAAACATGGCGGTGTCGCTGTTCGAGCACGAGCTGATCAAAACTACACTGCCGAAAGCTAAAGAACTGCGTCGCGTTGCTGAGCCGCTGATCACTTTGGCCAAGACAGACAGCCTGGCTAACCGCCGTCTGGCTTTCGACCGTACTCGTTCGAAAGCTATCGTTGGTAAGCTCTTCAACGACCTGGGCAAGCGTTACGCTACCCGTGAGGGTGGCTACCTGCGCATCCTCAAGTGCGGTTTCCGCGCTGGCGACAACGCGCCTATGGCGTACGTCGAGTTGGTTGATCGTGCTACTGCCGGCGAAGCTGTAAGCGCCGAGTAAGACGACAAGCTGTAACGAAGAACCGGGCCTAGTGCCCGGTTTTTTGTGCGCGTAACAAAAGCGCGATTTGTACAAGCTTCCTCAGATAGCGCTCAGCACTATGTGCGCGGGGGTATTGTTAGTTATTTTCTATTGAAGCTTACAATTTAATGAATTTGTAGGTGTCATGTTGATGGTCAATACTCCCTCCAAGCCGATTAGCCGGCAGTTCCAAGTCCGACCTGAGGAAAATTGAGCATGAGCCAGAATAAAATCCTTACCACCGCCAGCGGCGCTCCCGTTGCGGATAACCAGAATTCCCGTTCAGCCGGCCCGCGCGGCCCGCTGCTTCTTGACGATTTTCACCTGATCGAGAAACTTGCCCATTTCAACCGTGAAAACATCCCTGAGCGTCGCGTACACGCCAAGGGGTCGGGTGCCTACGGGACCTTCACGGTCACCCGGGACATCACCCAGTACACCAGCGCCAAATTGTTCGAATCCGTTGGTAAGCAAACTCCAACGTTCCTGCGTTTCTCCACTGTGGGGGGGGAGCGTGGGTCGGCGGACACAGAGCGCGACCCTCGTGGTTTCGCCTTGAAGTTCTACACCGAAGAAGGTAATTGGGACATCGTGGGTAACAACACACCGGTGTTCTTCATACGCGATCCGCTGAAATTCCCAGATTTCATCCACACTCAGAAGCGGTTGCCGCAAAGCAACCTGAAAAGCGCGCAAATGATGTGGGACTTCTGGTCGCACTCTCCAGAGGCGCTGCACCAGGTCACCATTCTGTTTTCGGACCGTGGTATTCCCGATGGCTACCGTCATATGCACGGCTTTGGCAGCCACACCTACAGCTTGATTAACGCCAGCGGCGAGCGGCACTGGGTGAAGTGGCACTACAAAACCAAGCAAGGCATCAAGAACCTGGCACCGGCTGAAGCGGCCCGTTTGGCCGGTACTGATCCTGATTACGCCCAGCGGGATCTGTTTGGTGCGATCGAGCGCGGTGACTTCCCGAAATGGCGGGTCTGTATCCAGATCATGACCGAGGCCCAGGCGAACGCCCATTACGAGAATCCGTTTGATGTGACCAAAACCTGGTCGCAGAAAGAATTCCCGTTGATTGAAGTGGGTGAGCTGGAACTTAACCGCAACCCGCAGAACTACTTCGCTGAAGTAGAGCAGGCTGCATTTGGCCCAAGCAACATGGTTCCAGGCGTTGGCCTGTCGCCAGACCGTATGCTCCAAGGTCGGGTTTTCGCTTACGCAGATGCTCACCGCTACCGTGTGGGTACCAACCACCAGCAATTGCCGGTGAATGCTCCGCGCAGCCCGGTCAACAGCTACCAGCGTGATGGCTCAATGGCATTTGGCAGCAATGGTGGTGCGACTCCGAACTACGAACCGAACAGCTACGCCGAAGCACCCAAGCAAGCGCCTCAGTACGCCGAGCCAGCGTTGGCTTTGAGCGGTGCAGCTGATCGTTACGATCATCGCGAAGACACCGATTACTACAGCCACGCAGGTGCGCTGTTCCGCCTGATGAATGATGAGCAGAAAGCACTGCTCACCAATAACATCGCTGGCGCAATGAGCGGTATCTCCAGTGATGTGGTCCAGCGTCAACTGCGGCACTTCTATAAGGCAGATCCTACTTATGGAGAAGCAATCGCAAAGGCACTGGGTGTATCGCTTAACTGACTCTAAACGATAAGCAGAACCGCCCTCATTTGGGCGGTTTTTGCGTTATTTCAGCTACTTTTCTGCGGAAATCTTCACTTTTCTGCCGTTAGTCCCGTGACCTCCGAGTCAGCATGGTTCAAACTACAGACTTTCAAGCAGGGAGATGTAGGGCGATGCAAGGTCACCCCGACGTAATCGATTACCTCAACACGTTGCTGACGGGCGAACTGGCAGCTCGTGATCAATATTTCATCCACTCGCGCATGTACGAAGACTGGGGTTTTACCGAACTCTACGAGCGTATCAACCACGAAATGGAAGAAGAGGCACAGCACGCCGATGCACTGATGCGTCGTATCCTGATGCTCGAAGGTACGCCACGTATGCGTCCCGACGATCTGGATGTGGGTACCAGCGTACCTGACATGCTTGCAGCCGATCTTCGTCTTGAATACAAGGTGCGTGCCGCTCTCTGCAAGGGCATCGAGCTCTGCGAGCAGCACAGCGACTTCGTCACGCGGGAAATCCTGCGCGTGCAGTTGAACGATACCGAAGAAGATCACACCTACTGGCTGGAAAAGCAGTTGGGCTTGATCAAGCTGATTGGCCTGGAAAACTACCTGCAATCGCAGTTCTGATTTCCTACAAAAAAGCCCCTGTCACTTCAGCAGTGACAGGGGCTTTTTATTGGGCCTGATAAATCAGGCCCGGTCGCGCGCCAGCAATGGCTTCAAGTAGTAACCCGTATGCGATTGTGGCATCTCGGAGACCTGCTCCGGCGTACCCACCGCGATGATCTGGCCGCCCTTGGATCCGCCTTCCGGCCCTAGATCCACCAGCCAGTCGGCCGTCTTGATCACATCCAGGTTGTGCTCGATCACCACCACGGTGTTGCCGTGATCACGCAAGCGGTGCAACACATCCAGCAATTGCTGAATATCCGCAAAGTGCAGGCCAGTTGTCGGCTCATCCAGGATATACAAGGTCTTGCCCGTATCGCGTTTGGACAGCTCGCGAGACAGCTTCACCCGCTGCGCTTCACCACCGGACAACGTCGTCGCCGACTGCCCCAACTTGATATACGACAGGCCCACATCCATCAGCGTTTGCAGCTTGCGCGCCAACGCCGGAACGGCATCGAAGAACACACGGGCTTCCTCGATGGTCATCTCCAGGGTCTCGTGGATGCTCTTGCCCTTGTACTTGATTTCCAGGGTTTCGCGGTTATAACGCTTGCTCTTGCACACATCGCACGGCACGTAGATGTCCGGGAGGAAGTGCATCTCCACCTTGATCAGACCATCGCCCTGGCACGCTTCACAGCGACCACCCTTGACGTTGAACGAGAAGCGGCCTGGCCCGTAGCCCCGTGAACGGGATTCCGGCACGCCAGCAAACAGCTCACGAATAGGCGTGAACAACCCGGTGTAGGTCGCGGGGTTGGAGCGCGGTGTGCGGCCAATCGGGCTTTGGTCGATATCGACCACCTTGTCCAGGTGTTCCAGACCCTTGATGCTGTCGTGCGCGGCGGCTTCCAGGGTGGTAGCGCCGTTCAAGGCGGTGGCACTCAAGGGGAACAGCGTGTTGTTGATCAGCGTCGACTTACCTGAGCCGGAAACGCCGGTCACGCAGGTCAGCAGGCCCAGTGGTATTTCCAGGTCAACATTGCGCAAGTTGTTGCCGCGCGCGCCCTTGAGGTGCAACGCCATCTTCTTGTTGCGCGGTGTACGCTTGGCTGGCACTGCGATCTTCACGCGGCCGGACAGGTACTTGCCGGTCAACGAGTCGGGATGTGCCATTACCTCGGCAGGCGTGCCCTCGGCGACAATATGTCCTCCATGTACGCCGGCGCCTGGGCCAATATCGACCACGTAGTCCGCCAGGCGAATCGCATCTTCATCGTGCTCGACCACGATCACCGTATTGCCGATATCCCGCAGGTGTTTCAGCGTGCCCAGCAGGCGATCGTTGTCCCGCTGGTGCAAACCAATCGAAGGCTCATCGAGGATGTACAACACCCCCACCAGGCCGGCACCAATCTGGCTGGCCAGGCGAATTCGCTGCGCTTCACCGCCGGACAACGTATCTGCGCTGCGATCCAGCGACAGATAGTCCAGGCCAACGTTAACCAGGAACTGCAGGCGCTCGCGGATCTCCTTGAGGATCTTGTCGGCAATTTCCCCACGGCGCCCGGTGAGCTTTAGCACACCAAAGTATTCACAGGCATCGCCGATCGGCAGGTTGGTCACCGCCGGCAGCGTCTTCTCACCCACCCATACATGCCGCGCCTCACGACGCAGGCGAGTGCCCCGGCAATCCGGGCAAGGTTGGGTGCTGAGGAATTTCGCCAGCTCTTCGCGCACACTCGCCGATTCGGTCTCGCGGTAGCGGCGTTCCAGGTTGGGGACAATGCCTTCGAACGGGTGGGAGCGCTTGACGATGTCGCCACGGTCGTTCAGGTACTTGAAGTCGACGTTCTGCGAGCCGCTGCCATTGAGGATGACTTTCTGCTGGTCTGCCGGCAGTTGGTTGAAAGGTACTTCAAGGCTGAACTTGTAATGGGACGCCAACGACCCGAGCATCTGGAAGTAGTAGACGTTACGCCTGTCCCAGCCGCGTATCGCGCCCTCCGCCAATGTCAGGTCGCCGTTGACCAGGCGCTTGATGTCGAAGAATTGCTTCACGCCCAGGCCATCGCAGGTCGGGCAGGCCCCGGCCGGGTTGTTGAAGGAGAACAGCTTGGGCTCCAGCTCGCTGATGGCGTGGCCACAGATCGGGCAGGCAAAGCGCGCGGAGAAGATGATCTCTTCACCCGGCTCATCATCCATCGGTGCCACCAGGGCAATGCCATCCGCCAGCTTCAACGCGGTCTCGAACGATTCGGCCAGACGCTGTTGCAGGTCGGCCCGCACCTTGAAGCGATCGACCACGACATCAATCGAGTGCTTCTTCTGCTTGTCGAGTTTCGGCGCTTCGTCCAGCTCATAGAGCTTGCCGTTGATACGCGCACGTACGAAACCTTGAGCACGCAGCTCTTCGAATACAGAGAGGTGTTCGCCCTTGCGCTCGCGAATCACCGGCGCCAGCAGCATCAGCTTGGCACCTTCCGGTTGGGCCAGTACCAGGTCGACCATCTGGCTGACGGTCTGGGCTTCCAGCGGAATGTCGTGGTCCGGGCAACGGGGGATACCCACCCGCGCGTACAGCAGGCGCAGGTAGTCGTAGATTTCGGTGATGGTGCCCACGGTGGAACGCGGATTGTGGGAGGTCGACTTCTGCTCAATGGAAATCGCCGGCGACAGGCCTTCAATGGTGTCGACGTCCGGCTTTTCCATCATCGACAGGAACTGACGGGCATAGGCCGACAGCGATTCCACATAGCGCCGCTGACCTTCGGCATACAGCGTGTCGAACGCCAGGGACGATTTGCCGGAGCCGGACAAGCCGGTGATGACGATCAGTTTGTCCCGGGGCAGGGTCAGGTCGATGTTCTTCAGGTTGTGGGTTCTAGCCCCACGAATCAGGATCTTGTCCAAGATGGCCTCGCACGGCGGGCGTAAATAATGCAGGAGTATACGGCTAAAGACTGGATGAATATACACTGTCAAAGTGCCGGGTGCAGCCTTACATGAAAGCTGCGCGGCAAAGCGCCGCATATACCCTCTCAATCGATGGGACTGGTAGAATCGCCGCCGGTTCACACGAGGTTTTTCCATGCACGATCCCCACAGCGAACGCATGAGTAGCGGCGAGACCCGAGCAGCAAGCGGTCTGGCCCTGGTGTTCGCGTTCCGTATGCTTGGCATGTTCATGGTGTTGCCGGTACTGGCGACCTATGGAATGGATCTGGCAGGCGCGACCCCCGCACTGATCGGCCTGGCGATTGGCGCCTATGGCCTGACCCAGGCGATTTTTCAGATCCCGTTCGGAATCATTTCCGACCGGATTGGCCGGCGCCCGGTGATTTACCTCGGGCTGATCGTGTTCGCCCTCGGCAGCGTGCTCGCGGCGCAATCCGATTCGATCTGGGGCGTGATCGCCGGGCGCATCCTGCAAGGCGCCGGGGCGATTTCCGCTGCCGTCATGGCGCTGCTCTCCGACCTCACCCGCGAGCAACACCGGACCAAGGCCATGGCCATGATCGGTATGACCATTGGTCTGTCGTTCGCCGTGGCCATGGTCGTGGGCCCATTGCTGACGCGTGCCTTTGGCTTGCACGGCCTGTTCCTTGCCACCGGCGGCATGGCGTTGTTCGGGATCGTGATCGTGGCCTTCATGGTGCCGCGCTCCACTGGCACGTTGCAGCACCGTGAGTCGGGCGTCGCACGCAAGGCCCTGTTGCCGACGCTCAAGCACCCGGATCTGTTGCGCCTGGATTTAGGTATCTTCGTCTTACACGCAATGCTGATGTGCAGCTTCGTCGCCTTGCCCCTGGCGCTGGTGGAAAAAGCCGGGCTGCCCAAGGAACAGCACTGGTGGGTCTACCTCACCGCACTGCTGATTTCGTTCTTCGCCATGATCCCGTTCATCATCTATGGCGAGAAGAAACGCAAAATGAAACGAGTTTTGCTCGGTGCCGTCGCGACATTAATGCTCACTGAACTATTCTTCTGGCAGTTCGGCGACAGCCTACGGGCGCTGGTTATTGGCACGGTGGTGTTCTTCACCGCGTTCAACCTGCTGGAGGCTTCATTGCCTTCGCTGATCAGTAAAGTTTCACCGGCCGGCGGCAAAGGCACGGCGATGGGGGTGTATTCCACCAGCCAGTTCCTTGGCTCGGCGCTGGGCGGCATCATGGGCGGCTGGATGTTCCAGCATGGCGGTTTGTCGGTTGTGTTCCTCGGATGCGCCGGGCTGGCTGCACTTTGGTTGGCCTTTGCTGTTACCATGCGCGAACCTCCCTACGTCACAAGCCTGCGTTTGCCGCTATCGCCTGAGGCGATCCGTGAAAGCGGTCTGGTAGAGCGCCTGAAGGCAGTCGTAGGGGTAACAGATGCAGTCGTGGTCGCTGAAGAGGCGGCCATTTACATCAAATTGGACACCGAATTATTGGATCGCGCGACGCTCGAGCAACTGGTCAACCCAGTGCCGACAGCGCGCCCAGCATAGGAGAACGTTATGGCCCGTGGGGTTAACAAAGTCATATTGGTCGGTACATGCGGCCAGGATCCCGAAGTTCGCTACTTGCCTAACGGTAACGCCGTGACCAACCTGAGTCTGGCGACCAGCGAACAATGGACCGACAAGCAGACCGGCCAGAAGGTCGAGAAAACCGAATGGCACCGTGTGTCGATGTTCGGCAAGGTCGCAGAGATCGCCGGTGAATACCTGCGCAAAGGTTCGCAGGTCTACATCGAAGGCAAGCTGCAAACCCGCGAGTGGGAAAAAGACGGCATCAAGCGTTACACCACTGAAATCGTGGTCGACATGCAAGGCACCATGCAACTGCTGGGCGGCCGTCCACAGGGCGACCAACAAGGCCAGGGCGGTATGTCCAACTCGGCACCGCGTCCACAGCAGACGCGTCCGCAGCCAAGCCAGCAGCCACAGCGTGAGTCGCGTCCAGCACCGCAACAGGCCGCTCCGCAACCGGCTCCGGATTTCGACAGCTTTGATGACGATATTCCGTTCTAGGATATCGCTCGGCGCAATCCGTATAGCTTTCCCAAAAAGCCCCGTGAGCCCTGCTCTCGGGGCTTTTTTGTAATTTCGTGATGCATGAAGCTGCACCCGCAACGGATTAAATGACGGGATGGAACGATCGCCGGCCCTGGCATTTGTCTCCGGGGGCCACTCGATTTAGGCTGTAACCCACTTCCACAGAACAAGGAGAGCCGCGATGACCTGGTCTGCCAAGCAATACACGATGTTTGAACAACAACGCACTCGTCCGGTCCGTGACCTGGTCGCGGCCATTCCGAATACCGTGGTGCACACAGCGGTGGACCTGGGTTGCGGCCCCGGCAACTCCACCCAGGTATTGGCCGAGCGTTTCCCGCAGGCGCAGGTGACGGGCCTGGACAGTTCCGACGACATGCTGGTCGACGCCCGCAAGCGCCTGCCCGCGCTGAACTTTGAGCTGGCGGACATCGGTGCCTGGAGTCCGTCGCAGACATTCGACGTGATCCTCGCCAACGCCTCGCTGCAATGGCTGCCAAACCACGCCACGCTCTATCCGCATCTGGTCGACCAGTTGGCGCCTGGCGGCACGCTCGCCGTACAAACCCCAGACAACCTCAATGAACCCGCCCACCGGCTGGCACGCGAAGTGGCGGCAGATGGCCCATGGGCGGCAAAGATCGGCGCGTTCCAACACAATGAGCGCCACTCGGTGAGCTACTACTACGAGTTGCTGAGCCAACACTGCAGTACCGTGGATGTGTGGCGCACCACGTACCAGCACCCGCTGGCGGATCATGCCGCTGTGGTGGAGTGGTTCAAGGGCTCGGGCTTGCGACCCTTTCTCGCGCCACTGACCGATAGCGAAAAAGCCGCTTTCCTACAGGAATACCAGGCGCGGATTACACAGGCTTATCCAGCACTAGGCGATGGCACCGTATTACTGCCCTTCCCGCGCCTGTTTATCATCGCGACCCGCTGACGGCACAGAAGCAAGCAGCGCTTACGCCGCTGCTGCCTGCGCCTTCAAATACTCATCCGCTGACACTACGCCCGCGTAGCCAAATGCCAACGACGCCATATACGCGCCATGCACCTGCGCCGCCGGAATCACCTGCCCATTGAACTCCAGATCGCGGGTGGCACATGCGTCATGAATCACCGTGACCTTGTAGCCCAGGTCCGCTGCGGCCCGCACCACCGCATCGATGCACATATGGCTCATGCTGCCGACCACCACCAGTTCGGTGATGCTGCGCTGTTCCAGAAGGGCGCGTAGAGGGGTTTCGCGGAACGCATTCACGAAATGTTTAAGCACCACCGGCTCGCTGCCCTCGTTCAGCACCTTGGGGTGCAAATAGGCACCCTCAGAGTTCGGCGTGAAAAACGGTGCATCCTCGGACGTGAACTCATGGCGCACATGAATCACTGCATCCCCGTTCTGGCGAAACGCCTGGAGCACCTGCGCAGCCTTGTCCGCGGCGGCGTCCACGCCATCGAGCGGCCACTTGCCTTGAGGGAAGTAGTCGTTCTGGATATCGATTAGGATGAGCGCTTGCTTGGCCATGGGTATTGCCTCGTGATGGGTTGATGGGGCCAGTATGTTAGCTGGCGCCGGAGCGGGGGATTGGCTGCACCGACAATAACAGGGGGAAAACTGACAATGGCGGTTGTTGAGCTGGGCGTGTTGATCTACCAGGGGGCGCAGTTGGCAGCGGTGCATGGGCTGACCGATCTGTTCGGTGTCGCCAACCGGATCGCCGCCGAGCATCAATCCGCACAACTGCCGTTGCTGCGGGTGAGCCACTGGCAGGTAGATGGCCATGGCACACCCACGCGGGTATTCGACAGCTACCCAGGGCCTGAGCAACCGATGATGGCGGTGCTGGTGCCGCCTTCAATCGGCGAGTTCACCGAAGACCAGGCGCCGCCCGCACTGCTCGAGTGGATTCGCCAGCAACACGCTGCAGGCACCGTGCTCGGTGGCGTGTGCATCGGTTCGATCCTGCTGGCGCGCAGCGGTCTGTTGGACGGGCGCAGCGCCACCACCCATTGGTCCTCAGCCAAATCCTTCGCGACCCGTTATCCGGCTGTACGCCTTGAGGCGGATAAACCGATCGTCGATGACGGCGACCTGATCACCACCGCCGGGCTGATGGCCTGGTCCGAGCTGGGCCTGCGCCTGGTCGACCGCCTGATGGGCCCCAGCGTCGCTGCCGATACCGCGCGTTTCCTGGTGATCGAGCACAGCGACAGTGCCAGCCAGTGCGGCAGCAACTTTGCGCCGATCCTCAGCCATGGCGATGCGGCCATCCTCAAGGTCCAGCATTGGTTGCAAGCCAGTGGCGCGGTGGATGTGTCCGTGGCCGCCATGGCGCAAGAGGCGGGGTTGGAAGAACGCACGTTCCTACGGCGTTTTCGCAGTGCCACGGGATTGAAACCCACCGAATACTGCCAGCATTTACGTGTCGGCAAGGCGCGGCAAATGCTGGAGTTCACCACCGCCACCATCGACCACATCGCCTGGACCGTGGGGTATCAGGACCCTGGTGCGTTTCGCGCCACCTTCAAGAAGATCACCGGTTTGGCACCCAGTGATTACCGCAGCCGTTTTGGCGTGTGAATCGTGCAGAACGCCCCACGGTCAAGGTGGTGTCGTGCAGAATAATACAGGCCAACTGCTATCGCTTTTTGCGCAAGCGATTGATTTCAAAGGCATCACTTTTGAACCTGCCTTGGCCTGATCCCTGCAACCTTCCACCCACACACATGGCGGGATGGCCAAGGGGGATGCATGACCCCGACTCAACGCAAGAAATGGGTAGTCGCTCACTCCACGCGAGAGGGCGCTCCCCGGCATGAAGTCGAAACCAACCGAGCCCTTGCGCGCTGGCTGGCACAAATCCTTGGGCTCAAGTACGGCGGTGATTACGATCCACGCAAACACGCCGGCCGTGAGCGCTACCTGCTTCCCACGCAAACGCTGATTGGCCCTGCACAGGCGCGGGCCCTTGATATCAAGGGCCCCGAAGACCTGTGGGGCGGTTATGTGGAGCATGATTTCATCGGCACCAAAGCCATCAGTCACGGCCTGCTGGGCCCGGACGCTGCAGCCCCCGAAGGCTGGTCGCCCTTGTTCTGCGAGCGCGTGCGCGACGTTGTGCTTTTATATGACAATTCTGATTGTGCACAGTACGCAATAGCTGCGTGAAAAAAATTTGCCCTTACTGCCATTTTATATGTAGCAGCAGTAATTGCACATAATGCATAGCCATAGAGTGAATGGCACAGGAGTAGTCGGATGAGAGTGGTGGTGGTCAATCAGCGAAGGTTAGACCTTGGGGAGTCCCTCCTGAACGAGGATGGCCCTGTAGTCTCTGGTGAGGAGTCCGTCGTAGGTGCGGCGCTGTTCGATGAGAACGAGTGCATAGTCCCGTTGGTTTCGGAGTTCCTGACTAATGCAGCCAAAGACCACTCCCTAGCGTTCCAGTCCGTCGGAACCTATGGCCGCAACATTGGCTACTTCCTGACCCACATTCGACGCCAGGGGGCCTACCAGCACCTCAGCCATGATGAGGCGTTGCTAACGGTCAATCGACTCACCATCGCCCAGTATCTTGAGCACCTGCGCAACGTTGAGGGTCTCGACTCCACGACTATCCGCAACCGTGACGCGTGCCTGCGGACGTACATAAGCGGCTTCCTCTGTGTCGCACAGAATGACAGTCCTCCCCTCAGGACGACTGATCCCTATTCGTTGGGATTCATCTCTCCAAAACCCAAGCGGAGGCTGGTGAATCCTTGCTCCCTGAGTGACCTCAAAGTACTGATGCTCCGGTCGCGCTATGAGCGTGAAAGGCTATTGCTGCAGTTCATTTTTGATAGCGGTGTGCGGAGGTCAGAGGTTGGTCGAGTGACTGCCGGTGCGATCAATACAGCGCTGGCATTTGCGACGTCCAACTTCATTTGCGATGGCAATGAGATGCCCATCAAGCCCGAGTACTGCCCACTCTATATCCATGGCAGCAAGGGCTCAGGCAATGAAGAGAAGCCGCGCTGGGCGCTGGTGAGCCGCATTACGCTGGAACGGGTCAAAAAATACATGGCGTCGCCGCTGTATCGCAAATATGCGCGTGGTTACGTACATGGTGAGGCGCCCTGCTTCTTTAATGCAGAGGGGCGCAGGTATACAGCCGATGCAATTAGTCAGCTCCTCAGGCGCCTGTCTGAAAAGGCAGTGGCGAAGCGGCTGATCTCCAAGAGCATTTCTCCTCACAAACTCCGGCATGGTAACGCTTACGCCATTCTCAATAGTCCAGATCTCGGATCCGACTTCGTTGAGCGTCTTGTGATCACTCAGAAATCTCTGGGGCATGCCCGCACGGAAACTACTGAGGTCTACACCCAGGTTCCCCATGACCTTTACAAGGTTCTCTCGGCTGAGACCGGTGAAGTAATCACTCGCGCCACTTTCATGGCTGAGCTGTACTCGCAAACCAAGCTGAAAATCGATTTGGCGGCAAAGAAATGACAAATTTTGAATCTTTTTCCAAAGACAGCTTGGTTGCGGTTATTCAAGGCTTTCGTAATGAGCCCATGGGTTACTACGATGTAAGGTTCGCGGTAAGGACTATGAAGTCCGATTTGCAACTGTGCCCCTCGTTTTGCGAAGAGAAGGGCCTGGATATGGGGGCTGAGCCTTTTCAGGAGTTTGAGGCTGCAGTCATTCATGAAATGCTGGATCGCGACATCATCATCAAAGGTGAAACCGCCGCTGCTTGTAACTGGCGCCTTAGGATTCTTGGTTGGTTCAACCGCCTGACAGATGAGCAGAAGCTGGCATTGCCGGTCATTAAAAACAGTGTGAATTATCGCCGCGCTGTAAAGACCATTCCAGGTATGAAGAGCATTGATCGTGCGATGGAGCATCATCATGGTGCGCGGCTGGCCATGGATTATGTCAATTCTGAGCTCAAGCGTTTGGGGGGCATTGGCGATACCTACCTGACTCAAAAGGAAAAGAAGCGTCTTCAGCAGGAGGCTGTGGCTAAACGTCCAGTTGGCCGTTTGTTGGAGCTTGCGAAGCTACAGGGTGTGCCAGTTAAGTCCCGTGACGACATTGTTGAGCCGAGCGCCGAATCGCCATTCGCCAACCTGCTGCACCTGTTCGCGATCGCTTCACTGACTGCTTCCAGTGAGTCGGGCATGAGCAATCATCAGCTCTCCTTCCAGTGGGTTGTGGGAATGCTCACCAATGCAGGGAAGACCGGTACCGAGTCGTTGGAGCAGATCCTAGATCAGTACCTCCTGTCTCGATTTCGGAACCATCTCCAGCAGAAGATCTTGTCGAAGGAGTGCTCACCGGCCTCTGCCAATACTCTGCTGAGCGCTTTGCGTAAGACTTTCAAAGTGACCCGTGACATCGTTGGGCTGGAGCACATTCGGTACGTAGATGTGCAAGGGTTCAGTCCTGACCGTGCCACTAACAACTACCGGCCCTACAGCAAAACTGAGCGGGCGCGAATCGCTGAAATCATCGACAAGGACATCCTCTACAACGAAGGCCTGATGAAACCCTACGTGATGTCAGGTGTGGGGGAGGATCCCCTTACTCCAGAGGGCACCATCAAAAATGGGTGGGGGAAGATCGATAACGCTCGATGGATTTTCGAGAATCGCCTTGGGTGCCGGGTGGTTACCGCCACGGAGCTGACCCCGGATTCCCACTACGAGCGAGCCTTTCTTAAGATCATGGGGCAATCGCAGGATGGGTTGCGGGGCACTATTGAAAGCTGGGGTGTGATGTGGCGTGTCGACACTGCCATCCTTGCGCCCTATGTCATCAAGCTGGCCCAGGTGACCGGCCTCAACGCTGACTCGGTCAAGACCCTGGATCTCGATGATTTCGTGAAGTCCCATCCAGCAACCGGGCGTCCGTGTCTGCGTTACTGGAAAGAGCGCTCAACGGGGGAGAAGCTCTACCATCTTGATCTGTTCCACGCGGAGATTACCTGGCTGACCACATCCCAGGCATCCGAAGTCGCGAAGATTTTTGACGCGGTAGAACGACTGACTGCTGGTATTCGTGAGCAGGCCGAGCCTGAAATTCGCCCTAAGCTGTTCATCTTCCAAGGCACTGGTGGTCTGGGTTATGGCGAGATCAAATCCTTGGAAAGTGCCAAGTCAGCAATCCTGAATAATATGTTCGCGGCGTATGTCACTCGTCGGGGGCTTCTGGATGACCAAGGTGAGCGTCTAAGCATTACCTCGGCCAGGCTGCGTCCGAGCTTTGTCAGTGAGCTGATCGAGCAGGGCGTGTCTATTCGGGAGATTCAGTTGATCCTTGGCCATGCACAGATCACTACAACGATCGGCTATCTGGACAGCCTGGACTTCAACCACATCGCTAGGCGCAAGCTTGATGTCGCCCTGAAGGATCTGCACGGCGATGCAATGGAGGAGAAGCTCACCGAAGCTGAGCTCGAAGAGCAACGCCGGAAGGTCAGGCCTCAGCCCAAGAATGAAGGGGTGATTTTCAAGACACCTTTGGCTTCCTGTGCCAACGTTTTCGATCCCCCGGATTTCGTCAAAAAGCTGAGCTCTTACGTGCCGGGCCGTCCGTGCTCGCTATACAACATGTGCCTTGGCTGCGACAACGTCCTGCTGACCGTTTCCGACCTGCCCGAGCTGTTCGCGATGCAACGTGACTATCTAAAGCTGACCACCGTATCCCGCATCATGGATACCCCATATGGTCGAGTGGTGCGAGAAAACCTGGCTCTGCTCGATGGCATTTTGAATCCAGCGCTATCCGATTTTTTCCCAGAAGAATTGGAGAATGCCAAGCGACTGTCCGAGTTTGTCGAAACCACAATTTTGGTTGATGGGGTGAGCCTGTGAGCATGGAAGATATGAAGAGATTCTCGCCATTGCTGACGCTTGCGTCGATCCAAAAGCAGCTGCAGGGTCTTCAGGCTTTTGATGAGCGTACAGCCGTACGCCAGGTATTCGATGAGGAGGCGCTTGGGTTCATTTCCTATCTAGGAGCCCTCAAGGTCTCTCAGCTATCGTCGTTCATAGACGAGATGTGGGACTTCAATGCCGATTTTCCCAATGTAGCCTTCTCGGCCAAAGGCAGGCCCCAGCAGCTCCATTTCTCGAAATTCACTCACCTCCCTCTCTGTGCGTGCTGGGAGCTCAAAGCTGTGTTCATCCTGCGCTTGATGGCACCTGGCTTGGCGCAGGTTGGGAGGGTCAGCGGGGGCTCTACTGAGCGGCCCATGAAGCCCAGAACGCTTATTGGGATCTTCACTGACGGACTTCGGTTTTTCGACAAGCTCTTCGAGCTTATTAGCGCCGATTTGGGCGCCGAGCACGTTGCGCTGCATCACAGCTCGATCTCGCATATCCCCTCTCGCTACTACGAGCAGGCGGCGCGCGAGTATGACTATGCGTATGAGCCAGTCATGAATCAGTTTTTCAATCTGGTTCGCTCGCCGGAGTATGCGGATGCCATTTTTGATGCGCCACTGCCCAATGTTGCCTTGGTCAAATTGCCATGGAAAAAAGTTGGGAAGGGGATGGGTGGCAAGCCCTCGCGCAACACATCCGTAGAAAAGGTGCTGGAGAACAATACGTTTGAGCGGGCTTCACTCATCAGCTCCCTAGCCATCGTCGATTTTCTCGATACCCTTGGAGAGCCGGTCATTGACCGGGCCTCACTGGAAAGACGCAATGCCAAGGGTTATCGACTATCCGCCGGCCAATCCCTAAGCCGTGATAAGTTTGATGTCTATATTTACAAAAGGCTAATGAATAAGGGTTACACCAAGCAAGAGGTTGTGGCTGCAATTGGCTACACCAATCCGATGGTCGAAAGCCTGTTTGACTACGAGGGAACTACTACGCTCAGAAAGCTCGCCGCTAAAGGCTTGTCGTTTGACGATGATTTTCGGGACTATTTAAACTTCATAAGTTATTGCACCCAGTACATTGTGGCTCAGTACACAGGTATGCGCCCATCTGAACTCGCTGAGGTCGATGTGAATCGACCGCCTAAAGAAACCAGCAAAGACTTGTGGACTATTCAAAGTCAGGTCATGAAACATCAGGAAAACTCTGTGATGTTGTTCGATGACCTGTGGGTAGCGATTCCCATCGTGCGCGATGCGATGCGTGTAGGGGCACTGATTAGCAAGTACAAAAATAATCCCTACCTGTTCTCCGGTGCGTTTACTACGGAGCCGGGTAAGGTGGCTAAGCCAGCACTCACCATTCTACCGATGATGACCAAGTTTTTTGGTCGGATCACTCCAGAGGGGCAGAAGGCGGGGCACTTCTATCCCTACATGCTTCGACATACGCTTGCATATCACTTGTACAGAGCCGACTTGGGATTGCCGTTCATTTCTCACCAGCTCAAGCATTTTGGTGAGATCACTGGCAGTCCTGATCCGACCAAGGGCTTCAGTAAGACAACCCTCGCCTATGGTGAGATTGGAGACATGCTGGCCAAGGGAGGAGCCAAAAAAGGGCAGCCCACCCAGCTCCGTCATCAGGCGGAACTGGAGTCAGTCAAGAGCCTGTACGACCCTGATGCCAACTACGCTGGCGTGAACGCCGAGGCGCATAAGGCTAATCTCCAGAATCTCTTCCAGGGGTATATGGCAGCCGGCTATAGCAGAGAGGACATCTTTGAAGTGATGGCCTCTCAAAAGATTGCAATTGTTAGTGTAGGGCGTGGCTATTGCTACGGTAATGGCGGGTCGGAGCTTGATGACCAGTTGCCTTGCATCGGCGGCCTGCGTTGCAATCCTAACCGTTGCAAGAACTCCGTCGTAAGTGCGTCCAATGCCCCACGTTGGCGTGACGTTTATCACCAGAACAAAATGAACCTCGAAAAGCCTGAGTTTGCCCACAATCGGGCCCAGATGCTTGAGGCTATGGAAGAGGCGAAAGGTGTATTGGAACATCTCGGTGAGGTGGTTGAGGTTGATCTTGATCTACCCCAGGACTTCGTTTTGGAATCTGAAGAAGAGGTCGAAGTTTAATCATGACGGCCAGAGAGTTTGATAAGAAGAACAAGGAAGACCTAGATCGGAATACCGCCATTCTCACGGATGCGCTCATGAAAATGGCTGGGGATTCTAAAATCAAGGCCACTATCTGCGAGCTCTCGCGATTGAGTGGGCTCCATCGCAATACCATTCGAGATCGAGGATGGCCGGTGGAGCGGATCAATGCCATCAAAAAGAGCCGCAAGCTCGATGTTTACCGTCAGAAGATGGAGAAAGAGGAGTCAGTTGATCCACTATCTGTCCTGTCTGACCGTCTTGAAGCTTCGCGTGTAGAAGTCATTCATTGGTTCAATAAGTACCTTGCCGCCGAGAAAAACAATCGGACTACTGAGGGTCAGTTGGCGTTGATGAAATCATCCCGTGACACTTACATGGAGTCTTCGCGGAAAGCACGGCAAGAAGTCTGGGAGAAAGAGGCCGAGATCGAAAAACTACGAGGCGTCATCCAAGTTCTAGAGTCGGCTCGGGCGGAATGACTTTCATGACTAGAGAGCTTGGTCAACGTCAGCCAGTGTGTAGGCGGCGAGCAGAGGTAAATGGCCAGGCTCCGCTACCTTCCTGTCATTTTGAAATCAACGTGGATCGGGAGGCTACCTCCGTTGCTCGCCTGGGACAGACCCTGTCTCTCCAATTTCGGTATCATCCTAATTTTTAGACGCGTGCGTCCGACGCTCGACAGACTAGAGGCCATCATGAAAGCGTACCTAGACCTCCTGACCGATGTCATCACCAATGGATTGGTCAAAGGTGATCGGACGGGCACTGGCACCAAAGCGGTGTTCGCCCGCCAATTCCGGCACAACCTCGCACATGGTTTTCCGCTGTTAACCACCAAAAATCTGCATTTCAAAAGCATTGCCAATGAGCTGATCTGGATGCTCAGTGGCAATACGAACGTGAAATGGCTCAACGAAAATGGTGTCAGCATTTGGGATGAGTGGGCCACGGAGGAGGGGGATCTCGGGCCGGTTTATGGACAACAGTGGACTGCGTGGCCAACGAAGGATGGTCGAACCATCAATCAAATCGATTACATGGTTGAGACGCTCAAGACTAACCCAAATAGCCGCCGCATTCTCTTCCATGGGTGGAATGTTGAGTACCTCCCAGATGAGCGCCAGAGTCCTCAGGAGAATGCCAAGAATGGCCTTCAAGCTCTGCCGCCCTGCCACCTCCTGTATCAGGCCTTCGTCCATGAAGGGCACCTGTCGATGCAGCTGTACATTCGCAGCTCTGACGTGTTCCTCGGGCTGCCATACAACACGGCTGCTCTTGCCCTACTGACACATATGCTGGCTCAGCAATGCGATCTGATCCCTCACGAGATCATTGTCACCACCGGAGACACGCATGCGTATGCCAATCATATGGAGCAGATCCAGGAACAGCTCAGCCGCACGCCTCGTCAGCTTCCTCAGCTCAAGATCTTGCGCCGTCCAGAATCAATCTATGACTATCGCTTTGAGGACTTCGAGATTGTTGGATACGACGCCTACCCGAGTATCAAAGCCCCGGTGGCCGTTTAACCCCTAGCTTGACCAGCGATCAACTGCAGATGCATTCAGAGCGCCGTGATCGTGCGGCGCAAGCGCTTCCTTCGTCCACACACGAGGTCTCCAAGGAATGAACCGATCAGAGCGCCGCAGGTACGAGAAAGAGTTTCCAAAAGCCCTCAAAAAGGCGGGTGACAATTGCGGGATCTGCCGCAAGCCACTGCAACACAACTCCCGTACCTTTGGCGGGGTGCTGGCTGATGGGCAGGCTGCGCTGGCAGGGGAGTGCTGCCAGAACCAGCTTGATGTCGTCATGGGGTCTGGGATTTATATTAACCAGAACACTGATGCCATCATGGATGCCCTGGGCCAAATGAAAGGTCGTTCAGGTGGGGAGCCTGTGTCTGACGCTTTGGAAGCTTCCAAGCGCCTCCAGAAGGGTATTGGAGGCTTGGAGGATTTTGTCGAGCGCGCAAAGCAGCGTGCGGGTGTTACAGGGCCCGTCCAACGGATTTCACTGACTGACACACCATGGAAAACCGATGACGCTCAATGGTTCGAGAGCCATCCCGGTCGCTCTCATCGGTTGCGGCCAATGCATCCGGGTGAGGAGGAGACACTTCCGCCCGAGATAAAGGATGCTGCCATCCCTGAAGGTCATCGCTGGGAAATCCTTGTGCGGCAAATCAAGAAAGGTCAGCGTGTTCGCTCAGCATTTTGCCGCGACACCCGCACCGAGATTCCCGATGTTGAGGCGGTCATTCACGCAATCTTTGACACTGTGGCTCGTGCCCAGCATGCAGGCACAATCACTGTTGAGGAGATTGCTGCGTTGGCCAAGCGATATCACATTCCTGAGGGCTCAGCACCTAACTGAGCAATAGCACTGCGGGTCATCGAACACTCAATGTCCCCACCGCCCCAGGGATAGTCCTCCGTCCGGGCAATACAAACCTATGATTTGCCATAGCAGGCCATGGTGTCCATGCCGGTGGACACCAGGCTTCCTAGGATTTGCAGTAACCGTCCGGCCAACACACCTTCCTGACGCCGTCGCATGAGGCGATGGTGTCCACCTAAATTTAAGTGGACACCATTTTTAGCCTTTTAAGCGGACGCCCATGCCACAAGAACGCCGTTCCTATTCCAAGTCCTTCAAGGCCCAGGTCATTGCCGAGTGCGCACAGGCTGACACCTCGATTGCCAATGTCGCCTTGACCCATAACCTCAACGCCAACCTTGTCCATAAATGGATTCGGGTGCATGCGCAGAAAAACCTGGCACTGCAAACCGCCTTTGTTCCGGTCAAGGCATTGTCGTCGACAGCGGTACCTCAAGTTCTTCCTGCCACGATTCGAATCGAAGTGCCTCATTCAAAAGGCGTAGTCGTGGTGAGCTGGCCGGCAGAAAATGCAGCGGCATGCTCCGCTTTCTTGCGAGACCTGCTGCGATGATTCGCATCGACTCCATCTGGCTCGCCACCGAGCCCATGGACATGCGGGCCGGCACTGAAACCGCGCTGGCGCGGGTCGTAGCGGTGTTCGGTGCGGCGAAGCCGCACTGTGCTTATCTGTTCGCCAACCGCCGCGCCAATCGTATAAAAGTGTTGGTGCATGACGGTGTAGGAATTTGGCTTGCCGCCCGGCGTTTGAATCAAGGACGCTTCTTCTGGCCTGGTGTGCGACACGGCTCCGAAGTTGAGTTGGATGCCGAGCAACTTCAGGCCCTGGTAAGTACCTACGTGATCATGGCTTGGTACCGCTGGTTGAAGTGATCTGCACAGAAGCCGCGCCGGGTTACTTCTTCTCGGATTTCCACAAGGCGCAGGACGCCCTTGAGCGTTTCCCAGACCTTCGTCTGATTCTGGATCTCTACCATGCTCAGATCCTGACGCAGGATGCGATAGGCATACTTCGGGCCTATCATCATCGAACTGAGCATGTACAGATTGCAGACTGGCCTGGACGGCATGAACCAGGTAAAGGGAGTATGGATTTTTTGAGCCTATTCAACATGTTGCAACAGCTCGGCTATAGCGGCTGGGTGGGCTGCGAGTACCATCCTTCTGGTGTGACTACGGATACGCTTGGTTGGATGAGTCGATTCAAGAGCGATCTGTGACCGCATTCGCGGAGCTTGAGACGCTACCAATCAGGAATTGAACATTGCGCTACGACCTTACCAGCCTTGACCTTTTCATCACTGTTGCCCAAGAGCGGAACCTCACTCGTGCGGGTCGAATCAAGCACGTCGCAGTCTCGGCCATCAGCAAAAGGATTACTGAGCTCGAAGCGCAGATCGGCTCCCCCCTGCTTCTGCGGAATGCTCGGGGGGTGGAGCTGACCCCTGCAGGTCAATCCCTGTTGTTCTACGCCAGGCAACTCAAGCAAACCATGGCCCAGCTCGATACCGAATTGAGTGGATATGCTAGCGGGGTCAAGGGGCATATTCGAATCCACGCGATCACCTCCGCGTTGTCCCAATTTTTGCCTCAGGACGTTGATGGTTTTGCCCAGCTCTACCCGCAGATCAAATTCGATATCGAGGAGCGAGTAGGCTCCGCAGTGATTCGAGCAGTAGCTGATGGCCGAGCTGACCTTGGGATCATCGCAGCACAAACAGCCTCTGAGGGCCTTGAGACCCTGACGTACAGGCATGATGAGTTGACCTTGGTAGTTCCCAGTGGCCATGAGCTCGCTACGCGTAAGGCCATCAAATTCAAGGAAGTGCTGGAGCATGAGTTCGTTGGCCCTCATCTCGAAAGCTCGATGCACACCTTGCTGACAGGAGAGGCCGCGAAGCTAGGATTGAGCCTCAAACTGCGTATCCGAATCAGCAGCTTCGACTGCATGTGTCGAATGGTGTCTACGGGATTGGGTATCGCTGTGCTGCCTCGCAGTGTCATCAATCAGTACTTGCGCAGCCACAAGCTAAAGGCAGTGACCCTGGATGAGCCATGGGCGCACCGCACGCTTTTACTGGTGGTGCGAAAGTACGAGGCTGCGTCGCCCACACTCAAAACATTCATCGATCATCTGAAACTGCCAGAGTAAAGCTGTTCGAGAGCGTTCTCGTTTGGAGAACGCTGCTATGGCAATTGACCAATTTTCATCCCCACAGACTGCTCTTAGTATCGGCTCAACCGCATAAGGCATGGCTCCGTGCATGCCTGCGAGCACTATAAAAAGCCGAGCGAAATGAGCATGACCGAGACTGCCTGCGACCTCTTTACTCCCCTGACAATCAGTGATGACTCGTTCACGATTGTCGATTTGAGCAAGATGCTTGATCACAGCCAGCTTGCAAAGCTGCCGTATTCCATTCGTATCTTGCTGGAGAACGTTGCGCGTTGTTCTCCTGAAGCACTGCCGTCGGTACTGGCTAGGGCCGTGGGTAACGGCCCTGACTGCGAAGTGCCTTTCCAGCCCAACCGCCTGATGTTCCATGACACGACCTGCTTGCCAGCTTTGGCCGATTTCGCCGGTATGCGCGATGTTGTCGCCGAACTGGGTGGCGATCCACAGGCGATGAACCCGCTGATCCCGGCTGTACTGACTATCGACCACTCGGTGATCGTCGAGCGCTACGCCGAGGCAGATGCGGTCGAGCAGAACCTGGATATCGACTTCCGCCGCAACAGCGAGCGCTACCGTTTCATCAAATGGGCACAGAAGAGCCTGGACAACTTCGGTGTAATCCCACCGGGTACCGGGATCATTCACCAGATGAACATGGAGGCATTGGCCCAGGTCGTCTGGGAAAGTCGCGGAGCCAACGGCGAACGCTTGCTCCATCCTGACGACATGGTCGCCACCGACAGCCACACGCCGATGATCAATGCCATTGGTGTGTTGGGCTGGGGTGTCGGTGGTCTGGAAGGCCAGGCCGCCATGGTAGGTGAGCCGGTACCGATCAGTTTCCCGAAAGTGATCGGTATCCGTGTGACAAATGCCATGCGCCCGGGTGTTACAGCCACCGACCTGTCCCTGCATGTGGCCGAAATTCTGCGTAAGCGCTCGGTCGTGGGCAAGTTCGTGGAGTTCACCGGCCCAGGGCTCTCGACGCTCAGTTGGGCAGCCCGTGGCACGGTTTCCAACATGGCACCCGAGTACGGTGCGACCGTCGTATTCTTCCCATTCGACGATGAGACTTTGGCTTACCTCGAACTCAGCGGTCGTTCGGCCAAGTTGCGCGAGCAAGTCATCGCCTACATGAGTGCCCAACCGCTTTGGCGCCGCGACGAGCTGGCTGAGCCGGAATTTGACGAGCTCATTGAGCTTGATCTGGCGAGCATCGAGCCAAGTGTTGCAGGGCCTCACCAGCCGCATCAACGTCAGCCCCTTTCCAAGGCTGCAGCGTCATTCCAAGATGAAGTGCTGGGTGGTGGCAAGCTCATCACAGCTCCACAAGAGCAGAGCTTCTTCGAGCCTTCATTCGGTCAGTCGATCACTCACGGTGCTGTGGTGATGTCCGCCATTACCAGCTGCACCAACACCGCCAACCCGGCACAGATGATTCAAGCTGGTTTGCTGGCTCGCAAGGCCCGGAGCCTGGGTCTTCAGCGTAAGCCGTGGGTAAAGACATCGCTCTCGCCTGGTTCGCAGGTGGTCGCCGACTACTTGGCTGAGGCCAACCTGCTTGAAGACTTCTCTGCCCTGGGCTTCGATCTAGCTGGCTTCGGTTGCATGACCTGTATCGGTAACTCCGGAAAGCTCGAAGAGCACGTTGAGCATTTCGCCGACGAGGGCCTCAAAGGCGTGGTCGTGTTGTCCGGCAATCGAAATTTCGAAGGCCGGGTGAACCCTAAAGTACCAGCAGGCTATCTGGCGTCCCCGGCATTGTGCGTTGCATATGCCATCGCCGGTACCATCGATATCGACCTGACTTCGCAGCCGCTTGCCACGGGTGCTGATGGCCAGCCCGTATTCTTGCAGGATCTCATGCCAAGCGATGCTGACATTGCCGATGAGGTCGCCAAAGTCGTGAAGCCGGAGTTCTTCCAGCATCGCCTGGCGACAGTCTGGGATGGTACGCATCATTGGCAGGCTCTTTCTGCAGAGGGCAGCGTGCAGTTTCCCTGGAGCCCGGAGTCTACCTATCTCCGTCGTCCGCAATACCTGGCGGATATCCAGGCGCAACCCAAAGCGTCCCTGGCTATCAGTGGTGCTCGTACACTGATGGTGCTTGGCGATAACGTCACTACTGACCATATCTCACCTGCAGGCGCGATCCCTGCCAACAGCTTGGCCGGCCAGTGGTTGCTGGAGCGGGGAGAGGATCCACAGGATCTCAACCAGTATTCCACTCGTCGTAGTAACCATGAAGTGATGCTGCGGGGCGCCTTCACCAACAAGTCGGTGAAGAACCGTCTCCTTGGCGATCAGCAGCCAGGGCTTGGCGCTTGGGCGTGGAATGCTGACCACAGCAAATGCTTACCTCTGTACGAGGCCGCCAAAAGCTACGCCTTGCAAAAGACGCCGATGGTGGTCTTTGCCGGTATCAACTACGGCGCTGGCTCCAGCCGTGACTGGGCCGCGAAGGCGCAGGCCCTACTTGGCGTAAAGGCAGTGGTTGCGCAAAGCATTGAGCGTATTCACCGCAGCAACTTGATTGGCATGGGCGTACTGCCTTTGGTCTTCAAGCCTGGCCAAAGCGTTGATGACCTTCGTTTGGATGGTAGCGAGCAATTCGATTTCCTGGGCCTTGATGAGCTGGTTGTAGGCGAGAACCTAATCAAGCTGATCATTCATCGCGCCGATGGCCGTCGTGATGAAGCTGAGGTTATTGCGCGTGTGGATTCGCAGCAAGAAGTGCGCTACCTGGTCAGCGGCGGTGTGCTCCCGTTCGTAATCCGCAAGGTTGTTGCCCGCACTCGGGCTTGATCATTCAAGGGCTCCATGCGGGGCCCTACTTGGCCAAAACAATAAGAAGGACACGTCCATGGATCGCGAACAATTCAACGTTGTTGCGCCTGACCCTGTGAGCATCACGCACGCTGGGTTATGCCGTCGCACGCTGATCAAACACTTAGGTACAGCCGCAGGGCTCGGTATTCTGGGTTCATTGCTGCCTACAGGGCTGGTCAGCGCCGCGAGTGCCATGTCTTCAAACAATTCTGTAAGCGGGAGTAATACCCCTATGTTCGCGTATGTCGGATCGCGCACAACCCGGGAGCGTAATGCCCGTGGTGATGGCATCACGGTCTATCGGGTGGATCAGGAAGCCGGCACGCTGGAGCAGGTGCAACTGGTCGACGACCTGGTGAACCCCTCGTTTCTTGCCCTCAATCGTGCCGGTGATCGCCTCTACACTGTACATGGCGACCGTAGTGAGGTCAGTGCCTTCAGCGTAGATAAGGCAAGTGGAAAGCTGACCTTCCTCAACCGCCAAAGCTGCGAAGGAAAGAATCCGGTGCATTTGGCCCTGGATCCTAGCGAGCGGTTCATGGTGGTTTCCAACCATATCACCGGCACCTTGGCAGTGGTCAATGTGGAAGAAAATGGCGCTCTGGGCGGTATCAACCAACTGCTCAAGCTTGAAGGCCCTACTGGCCCTCACCGAGTGGAGCAGCCTTTCGCCAAACCGCACTTCAACCCATTTGATGCAACAGGCAACTACGTCTTGGTACCGGATAAGGGCCTGGATCGCGTGTTCAGCTTCCGCTTCGACAATGGCAAGCTGCATCCCGCTGACCAGCCATTCGCTGTTGCGCGCGAGGGTTCTGGCCCGCGCCATATCGCAATGCACCCGAAAGCCGGTTTCGCCTATGTGATTAACGAGCTGGACTCAACCGTAACCAGCTACCGTTTCGACTCCCGCAGTGGTGCCCTGCAACCGTTCCAGGTATTGCCGTCCCTGCCAGCAACCTATACCGGCAACAGCCGAGCTTCCGAGATCGAAGTGGATCGCAGTGGACGTTTCCTATACGCCTCCAATCGCGGCTACGACAGCATTGCTGTGTTCAAGATTGACCAAGGAAGTGGCCTGCTGAGCCCGGTCGATTTCGTACCGAGCGAAGGAAAGACGCCGCGCTTCTTCACCCTCACGCCGAACCAGCGTTTCCTGTTTGCCCTTAACGAAGACAGCGACAGCATCGTGTCCTTCGCTGTCGATCAAAACAGCGGAGGGTTGAGCAAGACAGGCTTCTTGACTTCGACCGGTAGTCCAGTCTGCATGATCTTTTCCGCCTGATACCTGCTGCAACGATAACAATTAAAGGGCGGACTACGGTTCGCCCTAGATGAGGTCTCTATGAACAACAACAAAACTGTCGATGAGCAGGCCATCGTTCGCAAGGTTACCTTGCGGATCATCCCGTTCATGTTCTTGCTGTACATCGTCTCCTATTTGGATCGCGCCAATATCGGTTATGCCGCGCTGGAGATGAACAAGGAGCTCGCCTTGACCAGCGAGGCGTTCGGCTTCATTTCTGGGATCTTCTTCATCGGCTATTTCCTGTTCGAAGTGCCGAGCAACGTGATGCTCAACAAGTTCGGCGCGCGGGTTTGGATCGCTCGGATTCTCGTCACCTGGGGTGCGATTGCCGCCGCCACTGCTTTTGCCCAAACCGCCAACCAGCTCTACGTGCTGCGCTTCTTCTTGGGCGTGGCTGAGGCGGGCTTCTTCCCAGGCGTGATTGTCTACCTGACCTACTGGTTCCGCTCAAAGGAGTTGGCCACTACAGTCGCGCTGTTCACGGCGGCAATCCCGGTCAGTTACATCATTGGCGCGCCGCTTTCTACCTGGATCATGGACAACATCAAGTGGTTCGACTGGAGCGGCTGGCGTTGGATGCTCTTCCTTGAAGGTGTTCCTGCCGTATTCCTTGGCGTTGCCTGCTTCTTCTTCCTGACTGACAAACCCGAGCAGGCCAAATGGCTGACTCAGCAGGAGAAAGACTGGTTGCTCGCCGAGCTTGAGCGCGACCGCCAGAGCCGCAAGAACGTCAAGCGCCTGAGTGTGTTCAAGACGATGGTCAACAAGAAGGTGCTGTACTTGGCCTTCATCTACTTCGTCTATCAATGCGGCAGCCTGGGCGTCGGTTACTGGATGCCGCAGATCATCAAGGGCTTCTCCAGCGACCTGACCCACACTCAGATCGGCCTCATCGCCATGCTGCCCTACATCGTTGCCACAGCAGCGATGATCATCTGGTCGCGCAGCTCCGACCGCCGTAACGAGCGCAAAATACACTCAGCCATTCCGCTGGCAGTCGCAGCAATCGGCTTGATCGGTGCAGGCATGCTGCCCAGTGCCGTGGCGTCGATGGCGATGATCTGCGTCGCGCTTTCGGGGCTCTACAGTTTCAAATCGCCGTTCTGGGCATTGCCGACGCTGTTCCTCGACCGCGCTACCGCAGCGGTGTCGATTGCTGTGATTAACTCGATCGGTAACCTCGGCGGCTTCGTTGGGCCTTCGCTGATCGGCGTTGTGAAGGGCAGCAGCCAGAGTGCTGCCACTGGCTTGCTTTTCCTAAGCGCACTGCTGGTCATCGCCTTCCTGATGACAGCCTTGATGCGTGTCACCAACAGCGAGCCTGATCAACCAGTGGCCGCCTCGGCCCACTGATGCTCCTGGCCGCATAGCGGCCTGCCCAAGGCTCAGGGTCGCTTCGACAGTTCCTGCCCAGTTTGTCGAAGCGGCTCGCAGTAGCGAAGCAATCCCCGTATCAAGCAAATTCTTCCTAGCTCAATCATGAGTTGGGCAGCGTCATGCCACCTAAATGGAATCGCCAGATGCACAACAACAAAAACATCATGCGTACCCTGATCACTCTGTCCCCTTGCCTGGTCGTCGGCACTGCCAGCGCAGAGGGGTTTGTTGAGGACAGCAAGGCAAGCCTGCAACTGCAGAACTACTACCTCAATCGCGATTTTCGCGATGGTGCCGGCCAATCCAAACGAGAAGAATGGGCCCAGGGATTCCTGTTCGATTTCCGCTCTGGTTACACCCCTGGCACTGTAGGCTTTGGCCTCGATGCGCTCGGGATGCTGGGTATCAAGCTGGATTCAAGCCCTGACCGATCCGGTTCCGGCCTGCTGCCGGTACATGATGATGGGCGTGCTGCCGATGAGTTCAGTCGTCTCGGCCTGACTGCCAAGGTGAAGGTTTCCGAAAGCGAGCTGAAGTACGGAACACTCATTCCTAAGCTGCCGACGATACAGGCGAATACCGGGCGGATTCTTCCGCAGACATTCGAAGGTGGCCTGGTAACCAGTAACGAAATCGAGGGCCTCACACTGACAGGCGCACGCTTCAATCGCGTGACTGATCGTGACTCTACCGACGCTCAGAAAATCACCCTGAACAACAAGAACCGTCGTTTTGCCGGTGCTGTGGAAGGTGATGACTATTGGGTTGGCGGATTCGATTACGCCCTCAACAAAGGGCTAACGATTAGCTACCAGTACGCCGAGCTTCAGGACGTTTACCGGCAGAGCTTCTTTGGTATCAACCACACGTGGAGCATCGGCCCCGGTAAGCTCAAAAGCGACTTGCGGTACATGCTGAGCGACGATGCTGGCAACGCGAACGCTGGTGCCATCGACAGTGGTGCTCTCAGTGGTTTGTTCACCTATAGCCTGGGCGGCCATGCAGTTGGCCTTGGGCTCCAAAAGATGAATGGCGATACTTCAATGCCATTCCTCAACGGCACTGATCCGTATCTCACGAACTACATCCAGATCAACGATTTCGCTGAGCCAGGTGAGCGCTCCTGGCAGCTACGGTACGACTACAATTTCGCCGCTGTCGGTATTCCCGGGCTGACCTTCATGACTCGTTATGTCAAAGGTGATCACGCAGATGCCGCTACTCATGTCGGCGAGGGGCGAGAGTGGGAACGCAATACCGACATCGCCTACGTCTTCCAGTCGGGAGCCTTGAAAAATGTTGGTATCCGTTGGCGCAATGCCGCTTACCGCTCAAACCTCGCCCGTGGCGCTGATGAGAATCGCTTGATCGTTTCCTACACATTGCCAATTTGGTAATTCCATCTTCAGGAGAACCACATGACAGCCGTTACCCCTGCGGTACTTGATGATTTGGCGCCAACAGGCGTTCTCTATGCTGCGATCAACTTCGGCAATCCCGTTCTGGCTCAGCGTGGCCCGAACGGTGAGCCTCAAGGGGTATCAGTAGCGCTCGCCAAGTCCTTGGCACAGGAATTGGGTGCATCGCTGGAAATGCGAACCTTCGACGCTGCCGGCAAGGTATTCGCTTCGTTGGAAGAAGGCGTGTGGAATCTGGCGTTCTTGGCTATCGAGCCGGTGCGAGAAGCGCAGATTTCGTTTAGTGAACCGTACGTCATCATTGAAGGCACGTATCTGGTTGACCGTGATTCTCCGTACCAGTCCGTGGCAGACCTCGATCAGGACGGCTTGAGATTGGCAGTTGGCAAAGGGGCTGCCTATGACTTGTTCCTGAGTCGCACTCTCAAGCATGCCCATCTCGAACGCGCTGAAACCTCGGCAGGCGCAGTTGATCTGTTCCTTGAACAAAAGTTGGATGCTGCCGCTGGCGTTCGTCAGCCCCTCCAGAAAGTCGCGGATCTCGACCCACGCTATCGCGTGCTGGATGACGCCTTCACGTCCATCCGTCAGGCGATGGCTGTGCCCCGAGGACGGGATGCCGGCGCTGCTTACGTCCGAGCATTTGTAGAGCGTAAGAAAGGCGAAGGTTTCGTTCATGAGGCTCTGGCTCAGAGCGGTCAGTCGGACGTGACGGTTGCACCGTAGACCGAAGTGCTAAGTGGAAGAGGCCGGAGACGGCCTCTCGTATTTTGAAGTAAAGGGCATAAATGCCCGCCGTGTTTAGGGTGATGAAATGGCCAAGGCCGCTGATGTCGTTGTGCAATGCCTGGAAAACGAGGGTGTCGAGTATGTGTTCGGCATCCCTGGTGAGGAAAACCTCGACCTGCTGGAATCCCTGCGCAAGTCGAAGATCAAGCTGGTACTGACTCGCCACGAGCAGTCGGCGGGCTTCATGGCCGCCACCTATGGTCGCCTGACCGGCAAGACTGGCGTAAGCCTTTCTACCTTGGGCCCCGGCGCCACCAACCTGGTCACCGCCAGTGCGTACGCCTATCTGGGCGGCATGCCGATGATGATGATCACTGGTCAGAAGCCAATCAAGAAATCCAAGCAGGGGCGTTTCCAGATCATTGATGTGTGCGGGATGATGGATCCCATCACCAAGTACACCCACCAGTTCGCTTCGGCGGATAACATTCCGGCACGCATGCGCGAAGCCTTCCGCCTGGCCGAAGAAGAGAAACCGGGCGCCGTACACCTGGAGCTGCCCGAGGACATCGCTGCCGAGCAGACCGACGCTCTGCCAATCCCGCCTAGCCTGCACCGCAGGCCGCTGGCCGAACACAAGGCGATCGAAGCCGCTGTTGAGAAGCTGCAAAAGGCTCGCAGTCCGATTCTGGTGATCGGTGCAGGTGCCAACCGCAAGATGACCGCCAAGGTGCTCAAGCAACTGATCGACAAGACCGACATTCCGTTCATCACTACCCAGATGGGTAAAGGCGTGGTCGACGAACGTCACCCACGCTTCCTGGGTAACGCTGCGCTGTCGTCCGGTGACTTCGTGCACCGCGCCATCGAGGCCGCTGACCTGATTATCAACATCGGCCACGACGTCATCGAGAAGCCGCCATTTTTCATGGTGCGTGGTGGCACCGAAGTGATCCACGTCAGCTTCCGTTCGGCTGAAGTCGATGCTGTGTACTTCCCACAGGTCGAAGTGATCGGCGACATCGCCAATGCCGTGTGGCAGATCGGCGAGGCGCTGAACGATACCGCACACTGGGACTTCACCCGTCTGATGGCCATTCGTGAAGCCAACGAATCACAGATCGCCGAAGGTGGCGACGACAACCGCTTCCCGGTGTATCCGCAGCGCCTGGTAGCCGACATCCGTCGTGTCCTGCCGTCCGAAGGCATCGTCGCCCTGGACAACGGCATCTACAAGATCTGGTTCGCCCGCAACTACAAGGCGCACAAGCCGAACACCGTCCTGCTCGACAACGCCCTCGCGACCATGGGCGCCGGCCTGCCATCGGCAATGGCGGCGCACCTGGTGCATCCGGATCGTCCAGTGATTTCGGTGTGTGGCGATGGCGGTTTCATGATGAACAGCCAGGAGTTGGAAACTGCAGTCCGACTGGGTATGCACATCACCGTGGTGATCCTGCGTGACGACGGCTACGGCATGATCCGTTGGAAGCAGGTCAACATGGGCTTCACCGACTATGGCCTGGACTACGGCAATCCGGACTTCGTCAAATACGCCGAAGCCTACGGAGCCAATGGTTACCGCGTGGAGAGTGCGGATGCATTGCTGCCGCTGCTGGATCACTGTATTTCAAATCCAGGCGTGCATGTGATCGACTGTCCGGTCGATTACAGTGAAAACGACCGCATTCTCAATAGTGAATTAAGAGAGCGAAGCCTCGCCATTTAATATCTCGTAACAAACTACCTATCGACATTTTTTCCAGATGTGCAGCGTTCTCGGCTTGAGAACGCTGTCTTTCCTAAAGACCAATTTCAATTTTTCTTAGCTCTTTCTAGGATGAGTCTGGAGCTGAAATGCACCTCCAGCGTCAGCAACGTCCCTACAAAAACTATAAGGGTTACGTCATGTCCAAGAAAGTTGCGTTTGTCACCGGTGGTCAGCTCCCGAAAGACCAAACCCTTTGGCTGTCACTTCGCGCAGACAGATCTGCGAGCGTTTGGGAGACAGGGCTCCGATCTGCTCCCATGTCTGGTCATCGACACGGCGAAGGCACGTGTTGAATCTCGGCAAGGCAACTATTTCGAGGTAAGGCGCACGCTCAAGCTCCTCGTGGAGCGGTTGCCGCAAGCTCTCCATCGTATTGTGCAGTTTCAGCTCTTGCACCGAGAGCCGGGGCAGATGGGCGTTCCGCTTGATCGCCTCACGCTCCATGAGCTCTTCTTCTCCCTAGATACGGCGCGCCGCTGTCAGTGCTTTCTCGACCTTCAGGGTGGTCGAGCTCTGAAGCACAGGATCTGGTACCGCCTGGACGACCAGTTCACTGGTGCGGCTGTTGAACTCGTCTGCCGCTTCTATAGCCTCCTCGTAGGAGGCGAAAACAGCCGCCCTCGCATGGCCACTGCCGTTATCGTAGAAGTAGCGCTTCCAGGACAGCTGGGAATCGGGGAAGAGCTTGAGTGCCCGCATCTGCCACATCCATCCTATGCCGAATTGCCGGAACGGAAGGACGGCCAAGGTGGGCATTGAGTGGTAGGGCATTTGGTCTAGGCGCATCAATTCTCCCTGCTGTTTGCTTCTTGGCGCCTGACCATCGGCTGAGTGAGCTAATGAGCGGCTGGGGTGCGGAGTGCTCTTGGCTGAGCAGGTCAAGATGGCACTTTTACTGGGCGTCGCCTTCGCATGATGGCCTTGTGATGCTACGATCGCGGCCCATTTTTCTGTGATTTTTAAGGACGAAGATGAAGCTGAAAATCGAAAATATCTACAACCATGGCACCTTGGACAAGGAGCACGTTGTGCTAAGCGTGCTGGAGGACTGCAACCTGAGCGCGTATGTCCTTATGGACACAACGTACGATAAGAAGGGCAACGTTTCGAACAAGCATCGTCACGTCAAATGGCTGCCTGCTGTCCAGGCTAAGAAGGGAGACAAGGTCTCTGTTTGGACGAAGGCAGGAACTGATGAATCAGGGTTCTCCGGTGGAACCAAGTGGCACCGGGTCTACTGGAGCATGAACACGTCGATCTGGAACAACGAGGGTGATGTTGCTGTTCTGCTGCAGATCAGCGGGGTCGATCACAAGCGCGCAAAATCAGCCTAGCCTGAGCCAGCGTTCGAGCGATGCGTCCCCATTTAGCATGCTCATTTGGGTGGCTTGGTTGCTCGATCTAAATGGGCAGCGCTGTGGGGGCGATGGTCGCATTACGTTTCGCCCCGGCGTGCTTGCCCATGCTGCATCAGCCAGACTACCTGCTTCTATAGCGGTCATCTCTGCAGGCCTACCCATCCAGAGCTGACTCTATGGGCGGATAGGTTAGCCAAGGCAAAAGCTTGGTGATCAACTGAGAATTTTCACGAACGGCTGCTTATTGATGATCGCTGCGTGAGATTTACGCTTCAGCAGATCCACTAGATCTCCCTGGCGCTGGAGGAGGATGACGATTTCCTCCAGCGAGCAAAGGAATGTCGTTCGGATGTTCAGGAATTCGGCGCACTGCGTGATGGCCGGCTGAGTGAACTCACTATTGGAAATGAAGATGCCCGAGGCGTCTGCTCGGCCCATGACCCTGACCAAGTGCGGCCCAAAATCGGCTACCCCAACAGGATCTTTCAGCCATTTCATTTCCACCAAGTGGATTGTCCCCCCAAGCTCAATTACCCCGTCGACCTGCTCCAGCACGGTTGCGCTGTCGAGTGCCTTGCGGACGAAGTTTTCCCTCACGTGGATGCCGTAGGAGCGAAAAAGGTCATTTAGAACCCCTTCAAGAAGCTTCCCTCGTTCGTGCGGCCTGTCATCAAGGTTGAACAGGCCGAAGAGCCGGGCCTTGATGTTGTCGATCTCATTGCGCTTTTGTGTTGCCTGCTGTTGCTCTTCGCGGTGGCGCGCTTGTGCCTGCTCACGTTCGGAGTCACGTTCATTCTTCATGCGTGTGAACGCATCCTTTGCATTGACGGCTTCGCGAACACTTGCCACCAAGCCTTTTGCCTTGAGGCGTTCGTTCTCCCAACACGTTTCGAAGCTCTCAAACTGGATGACACGCTTGATGATTTCTCGCCGGGGAGCCAGCCCGCTGTCCCCGCGCCGATTCAGGCGGGTGAGCACAGTGCGAGCGATGTCATATTTGCCAATAGAGTCCGGGGCGGTGTCGAGTTTCTTGAGGATATCTGACCAGTCACTTTCGTCTACTCCTGCCCCCTCGAAGAACAGGACAACGTCCTTTTTTCGTCTCACTAGGCGCGGGATGGTATCGACCAAGAGCTCGAAGATGTCGTGTGGGTAATGGAACTGCTCAGCCATGACTGATCTCGTTTTCCGTATGCATTCCCGTGGCCCATCCCGTGAGCCCTTTGAGGGCATCATGACCTGCGACCACGGCAAGGTAAATCCCCATGGAAACGTCATTCTCAAGTGGGCGATACGGTACCGTAACCAGCTCGCATCACCTGACCACGGGCAGCACCTGAGAATGACTAACTGCTCACGTGTGTTATCCGCCGCTTCAGTCGCTTTCAGGTGCCGATGGCACCAATAACAGGGCTTAGCATTGGTTATCACGTCTCACAAACGCGCATCACATGCAACGATTGCGATCCTGGCAGTACAGGTCAAAACTTGAACCGTCCGACCAGCCCTTTCAACTGAGCTGAGGTCTCCGTTAAGCGACTCGAACCTGTTTGCGCCGACTTGGCGAAGACTTCGACCAGCTGTGCGTCAGAATGGATTTGAGCGACGTGACGATTGATTTCCTCAGCCACCTGGTGCTGCTCCTCCGCAGCTGTAGCGATATGAGCATTTTGGTCACGGATTGAGTCCACTGAATTGCGAATTTTGTCGAAACTCTCGCGTGCCTGATGGATGAATTTTACGCTGGCCTGCGACCCCTCCAGACTTTTCTGCATCTGCTGACTCACCTCTTGAGTTCGCCGCGCGAGGTTAGCGAGCAGGCTGTCGATCTCGCCGGTTGAGTCAGCAGTACGCCGTGCCAGGGCACGTACCTCGTCCGCTACTACAGCAAACCCTCGACCCTGGTCGCCGGCCCGGGCCGCTTCAATGGCAGCATTTAGGGCCAAGAGATTTGTCTGTTCGGCGATAGAGCGGATGGTACTGAGGATGGTGTTGATATTCTTGCTGTCTTGCTCAAGCGTTTGCAGAGTTTGTGCTGAGTGCTGCAGGTCATCACTTAACTTGAGGACGCTACCCGTAGCTTCGGCGACGCGCTGCTGTCCATCATGAGCTTCACGAAAACCGATGTCAGCGCTGGAGGCAGCATGACTGCAAGAACGAGCCACTTCGTTAGCGGTTGCCAACATTTCGTTGAAGGCGGTACTTACCAACTCCACCGCTTCGCGCTGCCGCGTCGCAGCTTTTGACATATTGATTGCCACTTCGGTGGTGTCAGCCGCCACCTCTTGCAGGTTGGTGGACGCGCTGCCGATGCGGCGCATAAGTTGCGCGATCATGCCAAGGAACTGGTTGAACCAGGCTGCCAAGGTCGCTGTTTCGTCCTTACCCCGCACTGCTAGTTCTCGCGTGAGGTCGCCCTCACCTTCAGCGATTTCCTGAAGGCCATCGGCCACACCTCGAATAGGGCGGCTAATCGTATTAGCAAACCTTACGCCGACAATGGCGAAGATGACTGCTAATAGGAATGCAATGAGTCCAATGATAGCCGTCATGTCGTTGGCTCGGGCCATCACGTCTTCAAGTTTTATCAAGCTAATAAAACGCCACCCTAGACTAGGGGAGCTGACCACGTTGGCGATGTAGGTCACACCGTCGATTTCGACTTTGGTAACTCCATCTCTGTTCTTTGCCAGAGTGGAGTATCCTGGCCCTAGATCAGATAGTGGTTTGAAGTTGTTTTTCTCATTTGCGGGGTCGACCAGTATGTTTCCATTGGCTTCCACCGCCATCAGGTATCCGCTATCCCCAATTTTAATGGTTTTAATCAAGTCGGTTAATTGCTTGAGAGAGACCTCCACTCCGACAACGCCTATTGGGTTGCCATCTGTATCGGCAATAGCTCGAACTGTGCCAACAAGTACTACATTATCCACCGCCCAATAGTAGGCGCTCGTACGAATAGTTGAATTAGGTGCTGCTGCTATGGCGGCCTTGTACCAAGGGCGAGCTCTTGGATCGTAATTGGACAGTTTGAGGTCTCTTGGCCAACCGACGAACCCGCCATCATTGAGACCTAAGGTAACAGAAAATGTCGTTGGATGAGTGGTGGCGAACCTGTCGAAGACGCCCAATACCAAGCGATCATTTTCGGTAAAGGAAATTTGTTTAGCGTTGGCAGAACTATAATTTTTTAATAACTTTGCGCTGGTGATCTGAGGGTCTTTAGCAAGATGCTCAACGTTCTGAGTGATGCTGTCGAAGAATTGCGTGATTCCGTTGTCGACATGGAGAATTTCGCGGGTGCTATTTTCAAAGAAATGGGCCTCCGCGTCTCCGCGTAGATTAATAATGACAAGCGCTGCGACCAAAATCACTGGAAGGCAGGCTATTGCTGAAAATACCCATGTTAATTTCTGCTTGATGCTCATGATTTCTCCAGCGCGAATTCTTAGTTTTTTAGCTGTGGGAATAAAGCCATGCTTGCAGGCCCGTAATTAGCAGGAAATGGCTGGCCTAGAAGGAAAAAAACTCCCGAGGCTGTCGGGAGTAAAGGAGCGCGCGTAACAGAGGAGAACAAAAGTCATCGAATTTCACTGCGCCACTCCATGGCGCGAAACAAAAGCGGCGATCTTTAACTAAGCTATCATCGCCGCAAGGCAATGTCAGGTTTAATCTGACGGCTTGATTAGAAGATGTTGATCGGGTACTCAGCAAATGCCCTTACTTCATTGCCGTCCTCATTATAGTCGCGAGCATTGTTTGATACGCGCAACCAGGAGCCTCGCAACTTTAGTTTCAGATCTTTAGCAGGGCCGCTTTGGACAACATATTGAATTTGGTTGAAGATTTCCCGCTCGCTACCATCGCCGTCATTGGTGCGAATGTTATCACCGTGAACATACGCGATTCTGTATGAGAGTCCGGGTGCACCGTACTCAGCGAAATCGAGGGAGTATGCAACTTGCCAAGAGCGCTCATCCTCCGCATTGAAGTCCGACCAGTAAGAGTTGGCGAGGAAGATTGTGCTGCCGCCGTCTCCGACACCGCCAACATTCTGGTATCTGCCATAGTTATAGCCCGTGTCCCCCGAACTACGTTGGTGGGCTAAAGTAACGGCGTGAGGGCCGAACGCAAACGTGGCGCCCAAGCTCCATATGATGTTGTCACGACCAGTTCCGAGCTGTTCCGAGTATGCCTTGTCCAGTCGGGACTTATATGCGTTCAGGTCAAGTGTGAGCGAAGTGTTATCTTCGAACGGAAGGGTATACACTGCGCCCAAATAGTGCTTGGTGAGCCGGTCTTCAACGTCGGATGTGTAGAGAGCGGCGCTGAAATTATCGCTGAACTCATAGCTGCCGCCAATTAAGTCAATGTTCTTCAGGCCGCCGCTGTCACGCCCCTCAGCACTTTTCCGCACCTCTGCAGTTAAGTGTGCGGCATTGACTTCAAGCCCCTTCAGTTCCTTCGATGTCACCATCCATCCGGTATAGGTTTCTGGTAATAGTCGAGCATCATCGTGATTCAAAACAGGGAGCGTTGGCCTTAGGTCACCATATTTAAGAACGGTGTTTGAGGCCCGTAGCTTGATTGCGCCGCCTGCACGCGATAGATCACTTGCAGCTTCGCCACTATCACCTTGCTTGAAGAAATCGATACCCCCAGCGCCCGATTTACCTTGACCGCCATCCAGTCTCAGTGCGTAGAAACCGAATGCATCAGCTCCAAACCCTACAGTCCCTTGGGTAAAACCAGACTCGAACTGGCCCATTACTGCTTGACCCCATTCTGCCTTGTCTTGGCGCTGATTATTGTAATCTCGATTGATATAGGCGTTTCGAAGAAGGACTTTTAAATGGCTATCTTCTATGAAGCCATTGGCTGACGACTGATCGCTCGCAAGCGCGTTGAGACTCAGGGCCAGTCCCAGAGGGGCTGCCATAAATATTGTTTTTTTCATTATTATCCCTTGTTGTGTTTGTGATGCGCTGGCTGTCGCAAGGGCTAATTGTCCCTGTTGCGATTATAGGGCGATAGATTTGTAGTTATCTTCGGCGTCCAGGGCGTAGTCTCCGGGCGCGCGAAGAGGAAACAATTTATCTATTATTCGTTATATGGCTATGACTGGGCATCGGGCGGTCTCTTTAGTTTTTGTTATTTTTTGGGTGAAGCCAAGGGCGTTACTGCTGGCATTTCTGATTCGTCGAAGCTATCAAAGCTTTCTCGATTCTAATATCTGATTTCTGAATACTTGGTCTTCAGGATTCGAATAGGCTCAGTCGAATCATTACGCATGAGGCCTGGGGGGGGTTCTAGCTATTCGGAATCTGAATACCTGGATTTCGGATTCTGTATAGTAGATGGTGCTAAGGGGGGTGATATAGTCCAAGGCGAAATCACCTTTAAGGAAAGGAACCGCCAGTGACAGCGTTCTCTTATACGATCAAGCCCGAAATTTTTTCTGACCACCCCGACTACGTTCGAGGGGTCGTTGTATTTAGAGGGCTAGATAACGCTGCGCTCCACGCTGAGATCACGCAGGAGCTCCGCGCCAGTGAGGGAGCGCTGCGCGAACGGATCCAAGGCAACCCTGCAGAATTCCCACAGATTGCCGCCTGGCGAGATGCTTATCGCAAATTTGGCGCGAAGCCGTCGGAGCACAGGAGCTCGATCGAGGCCCTTAGCAGGCGCGTTCTAAAGCCGGACTCCCTGCCCGATATCAACGCTTTGGTGGACATCGGCAACCTTCTGTCCCTGCGATACGTCCTGCCTGCGGGGGTTCACCCGATCGGTTCAGGATCCCATGAGATCGAGCTTCGTAAATCCAAAACCTCAGACACCTTCCTGGCAGAGTCAGAGAAAGATCCAGAGTTCATTGCACCTGGAGAAGTGGTGTTGGCCGCTGGCGGGCGAGTATTGACTCGTCGGTGGACATGGCGGCAGGCGGCTGATACCAGGACTCTTGCTGAGACAAATTGTGTCTTCTTCGATATCGATGGCTTGGCCCCCACAGGTCTGGCGGATGTGAGGTCTGCCATCGCCGATCTGATCCAGCTCGTCGGTAAATTCTGCGGCGGCGAATGCGTGGGATACGCCATACTGGACGCTAAGAACTCCACGATGAACGTTAACCTGGGATAGCCGATGAACCCTGCCTTCAGTAGCCTGACCATACTGCAATTGAGGGCATTGGTGACGATCCTTGATGTGCGTAACCTGAGCAAGGCTGCGGATATTTTGGGTACTAGTCAGCCAGCGATCAGTAGATATCTTGCTCATGCTCGCGAGGCCCTGGGCGACCCATTGGTGGTTCGCAAGGGTCGTCAGTACGTTCTCACCGAACGAGGAGTCGAGGTAATTCAGCCGCTCAAGGACATCTTGGTGCGCCTTGAGGGCATGACATCTACCATTAACTTTTCTCCTGAAAAATGTGATCGCCGCTTCAGCATCGCAGGTTCGGACTACGTTGCGCAGTACATTCTTCCTGATTTGATGAAGGATCTCGCGCTGGTTGCTCCGAAGGTCAGCGTCGATTACCGCAGTTGGCAAGCCAACCATTATGATTGGCTTGCCAATGGAGAGGTAGATCTTGCGGTTAGCATGGTCGCCGAAACGCCAGCGGATTATCACGGTCGTATGATCGGGGAGGATCATGCCGTTTGTTGTATGCGGCTTGGCCATCCTGTTTCTTTGGCTCAATCCGTTGATCAAGAGGCGTATCTAAAGTGGCCTCACGTCAAGATCACAACAGGCGGGGACAAGGATAGCTTTATTGATTCGTTCCTTCGCAAATCTCAGCACAATCGCAAATTGAAATTGACGGTTCCATACTACTCGGCTGCATTGATGGTCGTTCAGCAGAGTGATGCATTGCTTACGCTGCCTGAACACATTGCCCGTAAATGGTCAGAGATGGGCCTGGTGTGCTATCGCCCGATATCGTTCCTGCAACACCAATTCCGATACTGGGTGGTATGGCACTCCCGAACCCAGTCATCTCCAGAGCAGCAGTGGTTCAGGCATTTTATATACCAGCATTGCCGAGCATCTCACTTCCTGAGTCCTGGTGATCGCTCACCGTCGCTGCTGGGGTCTGATGTATCTACAATCTGAATAGCTGCTATGCAGGCATGATTACTGCCATCTCATCTTCTAGGTGATACCTTGGGTATCAATCGATGAGCTATTGCTTTTCGATAAAAGCGGTACCCAATAATTACAAAATGGGTAGCCTGCACTTCAATCTGCCAAAATCACATCTGGCCTGTCACTTTGGTGGCGCCTTAGGCTGATGCATCACAATTGAGAAAAATATGATGAGCAGAGATCAAGAGTCTGGGCAGGCGCTCGTGCGCGGCCTGTCGAATCGTCACATTCAAATGATCGGATTGGGCGGTGCCATTGGTACCGGTCTTTTTCTGGGTAGCGCGGGTGTTATTAAATCAGCTGGCCCCAGTTTGCTAATTGGTTATGCTTTCGCTGGAATGATTGCATTTCTTATTATGCGCCAGCTCGGCGAAATGCTTGTGGATGAGCCTGTGTCTGGCTCTCTCAGTTACTTTGCTCGGAAGTACTGCGGCGGATTCTTAGGGTACTTGACTGGGTGGAACTACATCGCGGCGTATGTCCTGGTCGGCATGGCAGAACTTACGGCAATTGGTAAGTTTATTCAGTTCTGGTGGCCAGAGGTTCCCACCTGGATCACGGCCTCGTGTTTCTTTGTGATTATCAATGCCATGAATCTACTCAACGTTCGCTTTTACGGCGAAACGGAGTTTTGGTTCTCGTTGGTTAAAGTTACCGCCATCGTTGCCATGATCGGCTTCGGAAGCTGGCTGCTCTTTGGCCCTACGCCCCCACCTGAGGCTGCTGTTTCGAATCTCTGGGCGCATGGTGGATTCTTCCCTCACGGGGTTGGCGGATTGCTGATGGCTTTGCCATTCATAATGTTCGCGTTTGGTGGCCTGGAAATGATTGGCTTCACTGCTGGTGAAGCTCGTGAGCCGAAAAAGACCATCCCATTGGCCATCAACCGTGTCCTGTACCGTATTGGTATTTTTTACATCGCTGCCTTGGCTATCCTCTTGGCGCTCACCCCTTGGGATACCTTGGTCAGTTCCCTGGATAACGCGGGTGATCCCTACAGCGCTAGCCCGTTCGTTAAAATTTTGAGCCTGTTGGGTAGTGACTTCGCGGCGAACCTACTTAACCTTGTAGTTCTGACTGCGGCAATGTCTGTCTACAACGGCATCGTGTATTGCAATGCGCGCCAGTTGTTCGCTCTCGCACAGCAAAATCAAGCGCCTAAGCGATTCTTGAAACTGAACGGTAATAGCGTGCCTGTGAATGCTTTATTTGCAACAGCGCTTATTACTGGCATTGCCGTTGTAATCAACTATTTCTCTCCAAATGGAGCTATTGAAATATTGATGTCGTTGACTGTGTCGGCCACTGTAATCAATTGGTTGCTCACAAGCTATACACATCTGAAGTTCAAGAAAGCTAAGGCCGAAGCAGGCGAGGAGCTGGCGTACAACTCCCCTTTGCATCCTTACAGTAACTATCTGTGCATCGCTTTCATTGTCGGGCTGCTCGTGCTTATGGCTTTCATTCCTTCAATTCGGATTGCTGTGTGGCTTATTCCTCTCTGGCTGATGGTGATTTATGCCAGCTATAAAAAAACCCAAGTTGGTGCGACTCGCGCAGTTAGCTTTGAGTAAATTGCATTAGGTGATACAAATGAAAACTGAGAACTCTACAGCTGTAACCATGACTGGCGGCGATGCTATCGTCCAAGGCCTTAAGGCTCACGGTGTTGATACTGTATTTGCACTCCCTGGTGCTCAAATCTACGGTTTGACCGATGCGCTCGCTCGTAACACCGACTCGCTGCGTATCTTCGGTGCCCGCCACGAGCAGACCAGCGCTTACATGGCATTTGGTTATGCTCGCTCCACTGGCCGCCCAGGCGTGTTCACTGTGGTGCCTGGCCCAGGCATTCTGAACGCCAGTGCCGCGATGCTTACGGCACATGGATGCAATGCGCCAGTGCTCGCTTTGACTGGCGACGTGATGAGCGCCTTCAAAGATCGTGGTCGTGGCCAGCTGCATGAGCTCCCTCGCCAACTGGAAATTCTGCAAAGTGTGGGCAAGTACGCTGCTCACATTGAGCAGCCAGCTGATACATCCTGGCATGTCGCCCGAGCGTTCCAGGAGATGTGCTCGGGCCGGCCAGGCGTCGTGTCTCTTCAAGCATCTTGGGACTACTTCACCAAGCCAGCTGCTGTCGCTCCCCAGGCGCCGCTCCCGCTGAAGCCAACTCCACCAGTCGATTCTGACGCGGTAGAGCGCGCGGCTGGAATTCTGAGCAAAGCCAAAGCGCCAATGATTTTTGTTGGCTCTGGCGCGCTTGAGGCCAGCAATGAAGTCAGTCAACTGGCAGAGGTTCTGGGTGCACCGGTTGTAAGTTTCCGTGGTGGTCGTGGTGTGGTAAGCGATGATCATCCTCTGGGCTTCACTGTGGCCTCCGGCTCTCGCCTTTGGCCGCAAACCGATGTGGCTATCGTCATCGGCTCGCGATTTGAGCTTCTGGACATTCGCTGGAGGCATCGCCCAGAAGGCTTGAAGATCATCCGTATCGACATCGATCCTGCCGAGGTACGCCGGATCAGCGCTGAGGTCAACCTGCTGGCTGATGCAGGCGAAGGCTCCAAAGCACTCGCTGAGGCCGTACTGCGAGTAGGAGCGCCTAAGCACAGAGATGCAGATCTGGCCGAGGCAAAAGCGTCGGCTGAGCAGGCTATTCAGTCTGTACAGCCACAATTGAGCTACTTGCGCGTTATTCGAGATGTCTTGCCACGTGATGGCTTCTTCATCGAAGAAATCTCGCAGGTTGGTTTCACTTCGATTTTCGGCTTCCCGGTATACAAGCCTCGCACCCTCGTCACATCGGGTCACCAAGGCACGCTGGGCTTCGGTTTCCCAACTGCACTTGGTGTGAAGGCGGCTCATCCAGACAAAGCAGTGGTCTCGATCTGCGGTGATGGCGGATTCATGTTTGCTGCCCAAGAGCTTGCCACCGCTGTTCAGTACAAGCTGAACCTGGTCACCATCGTTTTCAACAACAGTGCTTATGGGAACGTGTATCGGGATCAGCAGGAGAGCTTCGGTGGCCGCCTGCTCGGCTCCGAGCTGGTCAACCCGGATTTTGTGAAATTCGCTGAATCCTTCGGCGTAGAAGCCCACCGAGTCAATACCCCGGCCCAGCTTCGTCCCGTCCTGGAAAAAGCTTTCGCTGCTGATAAGCCGGTTCTGATTGAAGTCGTGGTTCCTCGTGGTGGAGATACCAGCCCTTGGACTTTCTTGCACCCGACTTTCAACTGAATCTAAAGGAAACTCAAAATGCTTGAACAAGTAGAGCTTTATCCGGGCGACCCCATTCTCTCGCTGATGGATGATTTCCATAAAGATCCACGAGCTGAAAAAGTGAATCTCAGCATCGGCTTCTACTACGACGAAAACGGCAATGTACCCGTGCTTACGTCCGTGAAGAAAGCCAAAGAGATTCTGGATGGCCGTGTTGAGGAGCCAAACCTCTACCTTCCTATGGATGGTCTGCCCTCCTTCCGTACCCAGGTACAGGAATATCTGTTCGGTGAAGCGAATAGCTCCCACGGCGCACGGATTGCCACAATCCAAACTGTGGGTGGGTCTGGTGCGATCCGGGTAGGCGCAGACTTTTTGAAGCGCTACTACCCTGACTCACAAGTGTGGGTGAGCGATCCAACCTGGGACAACCATCACGCTATCTTCAAAGGTGTGGGCTTCGATGTGCACCGATACTCCTACCTGAAAGATGGTGGGCGATCGGTCAACTTCGAAGGTATGCTGGAGACATTCAAGTCTCTCCCAGAAAACACGATCGTTCTCTTGCATGCGTGCTGTCATAACCCGACCGGTTTGGATCTGACGCCTTCGCAGTGGGACACCTTGATCGAGCTGTTCTCCAGCAAATCTTTGATTCCGTTCCTTGATGCAGCGTATCTGGGGATGGGGGAGGGTTTGGATGAGGACAGTTACGGCATTCGAGCTCTCGCAGGGTCTGGCATCACGGGACTGATCAGCAACTCATTCTCGAAAGTCTTTTCTCTGTATGGTGAACGGGTCGGCTCGTTGTCCATCATTTGTGAGTCATCAGAAATTGCGGAGCGGACAGGCGGTCAACTGAAAGGTACCGTCCGTACCAACTACTCCAATCCCCCACGTTTTGGAGCGGAATTGGTGAGCATTATTCTGTCGAACGCCGACCTTCGGGCTGAGTGGCGAGCTGAGTTGGAGTCGATGCGTGAGCGCATGGTGACCATGCGGCATGCCCTGTATGACCAGATCAAAACAATCCGTCCGGAAGCCGATGTTGAGTATCTCGTCACCCAGAAAGGAATGTTTAGCTTCAGTGGCTTGAGCGCAGAAGCTGTTGACAGAATCCGTGACAAGCATGGCATCTACTTCATTCGCAATGGTCGGATCTGCATCGCTGGTCTCAATGAGTTCAACGTCTCCAAAGTAGCCACTGCAATTGCTGCAGAGTCATAAGTTCTTCGTTAGGAAGTTACCTCTTAGCGCCCCTTAGGGGCGCTTTTTTTATATATCTACTTCAGGCGTTTGCACAGGTATTTCATGTGCTCAACAACGAGGTGTCGTGATGGCTGGCCTCCAAGAATGTGGAAACTCGGTGTCTCAGTGGAATTTTGCAGTGCGTGCCGTTTGTGGGCCATACGAGACAGAGGTTAATCGAAAGTACGCCAAATTCGTTGGTGATGTCGTGTCCGGGACGCGGGGTGGGCTACCATTCGCTCGGTTACGAACCAACGCAGCTCGTGTCAGGCGGTGTGCTCGTGGAGCGGATCGAGATAATGATCAGCGCTGCGTACTCCTCAGTCAGAGCATTGGCCAGGCCCGGGTAGTTCACGATGGTTTCACTTACCACCTGATGCCTGGAGACATTGTGCTCCTCGACAGCGCAGGGGAGTGCGAAATTGAACCGAAAGGTTTGATTGAGCACATGGCTATTTCTCTTCCGAAACCCATGGTCGCTCGGCACATCAGCCCTGGTCGACGCCTTCAAGGGATGGTGGATCTGAATTCTACTTCCGGTCGCCTGTTGCGTTTATTGCTGGCCCAGCTGTCTGAAGAGGATCATAAGCTTTCTGAACTTGAACAGCATGGAGTGCTATCTGCAATTCTATGCCTGCTCGGCTCAGCACTCCAAAAACAGAACGTACAGCCATCAAAAAAATTAACTCGAAGAACATCTGCAGAATTGCGAGTGGAAGCGGAGATCTTTATCCAAAACTCAATCGCATCTCCCGAGCTCAGTCCTGCATTAATTGCTAGCGTTCTAAATGTCTCCCTGCGACAGCTGTACCGATCGTTCGAGGAAGGTGGGGGGTCTGTGTACAGATACATACTAGCAAGCAGATTAAAGCACTGCGCTTCGGAGCTTACAGTCGCTGGCTCAATAAGAGTATCTGTTACTGATATTGCCTACAAATGGGGGTTTTCAGACTCAGCTAGCTTTAGCCGCGCTTTCAAGCGCCATTTTGGATTGGCGCCACGTGAGTATCGTATGGTTTTTTGCGATCAGAAAATTATTATTTAAATTTGCATAAAAGGCTTGCGTATGATTGATTCGCCAACCTATATGAATTTGAGACTTTCGCATGTTCGTGAATTTTTTATGCGGAACTTAAGGCCTGCCTTGAATCGCTATAACGTAACAGAGCAACAGTGGCGAGTTATTCATGCCCTCAGCCACCACGGCCCAATGGAGTTCAGCCAACTCGCCCATCAGTGCTGCATAATTAAGGCAAGTTTTAGCTCTATCCTGGTAAGGATGGAAAGTGCAGGCTACATTTCTCGAAAAAAATCAAGCTCAGATCGACGGCGGATAATCATTGCGCTAAAGAAGCCAGGGGCAGATCTGTTTCTGCAGCTGTCCAATGACATGGCTATCAATCAGAGAGAGCTTAAGGAAAGTCTAGGTGACGACCGTTGGAGTTCGTTACTTCTACTGATAGATGAGTTAGATCGACTCGTGCTGCCGCTGGAGAGCATTGTCCCCAGCGACAGTCACCCCTAAAGGCACTAATACACAGTGCTAGCCGGCACCTCAGGGCTGTCAGTGCCTTTGAATTTTCCGGCCAGGGTTTTCAGTCCCCTCATCAGAATCGATGTATCTACACCGACCGCCACAAAAGTCGCCCCCAGCTCAAGATAGCGCCGAGCGAGTTTCTCATCTGCACTCAGGATCCCAACTGCCTTGCCTGCGCTCTTTACACGTAAGATGGCATCTTCAATTACGCGCTGAACTTCGGGGTGACCAGGATTTCCCCGGTGCCCTAAAGCAGCGGAAAGATCAGCAGGCCCGATGAAGACGCCGTCTACTCCCTCGACGGCAGCGATCGCATCCAGGTTGGACAATCCCACCTGATTTTCCACTTGTACCAGTAGGCAGATTTCCGCATCGGCTTTGTCGAGATAGTCAGTAATCGAATTCCAGCGTGAAGCGCGTGCCAATGCACTACCCACACCGCGAATCCCGTTAGGGGGATACGTCACAGCCTTCACCAGATGCTCCGCCTGCTCTGATGTCTCCACCATCGGAACCAATAGAGTTTGCGCACCCACATCAAGCATCTGCTTGATCAGGGCCGCATCACCCACCACTGGGCGGATGATCGGCTGCGATGGGTATGGGGCTATGGCTTGAAGCTGCCCCAGAGTGCTGCGAAGGTCATTCGGAGCGTGCTCACCATCTATCAAAAGCCAGTCAAAGCCCGCGTTCGCCGCAAGCTCTGCACAGTAAGGGTCTGCCAACCCGAGCCAGAGGCCGATCTGCGGTTCATCCTTCTTGAGGCGAGATTTGAAGAGATTCTGCTGCATGATTGAAGCTCCTTCGTCTTCAAATGAACCGGCAGGTAATGCTACCCAGCAGGTCGTAGTCGACATGGAACGTATCACCAGGGCTTGCGGCAACTGGCCGGGTAAATGAGCCGCCCAAGATGATCTGTCCAGGTTCCAGAGTGACATCGTACGGAGCCAGTTTGTTTGCCAGCCACGCAACACCTTTAGCTGGATGGTTGAGCACAGCGGCGCTCACACCGGACTCTTCGATCACGCCGTTGCGGTATAGAACTGCAGGGATCTTCCGGAGGTCGACGTCAGTAGGGCGTACTGGACGACCGCCCATTACGACGCCGGCGTTCGCTGCGTTATCGGAGATCGTGTCGAATACCTTCCGGGTCACCTTGGTCTGTGGATCGACCTGGTGGATACGGGCGTCAATGATTTCCAGTGCAGGAATGACCCACTCAGTCGCATCGAGGACGTCGAATACAGTGACATTAGGGCCTTTGAGAGGCTTACCAAGGATGAAGGCCAGTTCAACTTCTACCCGTGGGACGATAAAGCGGTTAAACGGGATGTCAGTACCTTCCTCGAAGATCATGTCATCGAGCAGTGCGCCGTAGTCGGGCTCTGTGATGTTCGACGAGACCTGCATGGCACGTGATGTCAGTCCGATTTTGTGGCCCACCAACTTCCGGCCAGAGGCAATTTTTTTTGCCACCCAGGCCCGCTGAATAGCGTAAGCATCTTCGATTGTAATTGCCGGTTGTGAAATCGAGAACTGACTAATTTGCTCGCGCGTGCGTTCAGCTTGGTCGAGCAACTCTGCGCACTGTTGGATGATATCGTTGTTGAGCATGGCAAACCTCAAGTTGCTTTGTTGAACAGCGAGTGCAGGCTACTGTGTTTTGCATCAAACACCTGTCCAACGCTTTCATCTATTTGCAGAGTTAGGCCGATAGGGCGTTTTTGTAAAAGGGCGTCCAAGTGACTACGTAATGTTCCCAGTAGTGCTTGGCCGACCGATTGATGCACGGTAGGGCTGCGTCCGGCGCCAATTCGTAAATTGGCATAGAGGAATCCGTACTGACCTTGCCCGTCGGCAACTGCGCAATGCGCTGCAGGGTAGGCAAGTACACGAGTTCCCCCCGTTGGGAAGACTTTTTGGCCTGTTTCGTCTTTTTGCTCAAGCATGGTGTCAGCAAGAGCACGGCATAGAGCTGACAAGTCTGCTTCAGCCTCCAAATCGGGCGTGTAGAGCAGAACCAGGTGAGGCATGACGGCGCTTCCTATAGTCGACTGGTGGATACGACAGCAGCGAGGTTCGCGGCTTGCGCTGCTGGGATACGAGTACCGCTTTGCGGAGTCACTGGGAAGATGGCGTTGATTTGCCCAGTTCCGGAAGAGCCGAAGTAAGGCGTTATGACTTCTGCTTTGCCGTCGTAGTCTGACCATCCAAGCGCGCCCAGCAGCATGGCTGTGTCGTGCATGAAGCCCTCGCCGTGACCTTTCGCGGCATACTCAGGCAGCATTCCGCAGAACTCTTCCCATTCACCGTTTTCCCACATCTTCACCACGCGCTCATCAAGAACCTGGAGGAAAGGACTCCAAATTTTCTCGGCGAATTCGGGGGCTTGGCCATTTTGAGCAAAGCGATGAGAGAGAGAGCCACTGGCCAAGAATGCGACGGTTCCGTCATAGTGATCTTCGACAGCTTTCCGCATCGCCCAGCCAAGGCGCGCACTGTCAGCAAGGTAATGAGAGGTGCACAGCGCTGACACCGAAATTACTTTGAAGTGTTGATCTTGGTTCATGTAACGCATCGGCACCAAAGTTCCGTATTCCGGGCCTAAGGTTGTAGCATCGTGAGACATCGTCTCGACTTGGAAGCGATTACATTCTTCAGCTAGGATTTTCCCAAGCTCTGGGTTGCCAGGGAACTCATAATGCATGTTGCTAATAAAGTGCGGAAGCTCGTTGCTGGTGTAAACACCTTCAAAGTGCGGGCCGCAGAGAACGTGATAATTCGCGTTCACTAGCCAATGGGTATCGAAGACGATAATAGTATCGACGCCCAGTTCGCGGCAGCGGCGGCTGATTTCGTAGTGCCCATCAATGGCGGACTGTCGCAGGCCTTGTCGCGGGCCAGGCAGTTCGGACAGGTACATAGACGGAACGTGTGTGATTTTAGCTGCTAGTGCTACTTTGCCCATGAGTGGAATCCTTATTCTTGTTAGATCCCGCAGCACCAGGCGAGCTTGGCGGTCGTCAGAACAGCAAGCTCCCCCAGTGCGTTGGGAAAATTGCTACACGCCCCAGCGTGGGATGTGATGGCTGCCCATGGAAATGCAGACGTTCTTGATTTCTGCAAAGACTTCGAAGCTGTATTGGCCGCCTTCGCGACCGGTGCCCGAGCCTTTCACTCCACCGAACGGTTGGCGCAGGTCGCGTACGTTTTGGCTGTTGATGAACACCATGCCGGCCTCGATACCACGTGCCAGACGATGGGCCTTACCAATGTCCTGAGTCCAGATGTAGGAGGCCAGGCCGTACTCGGTGTCGTTGGCCAGGCGCAGGGCTTCGGCTTCGTCCTTGAACGGGATCAAGCACGCCACCGGGCCGAAGATTTCTTCCTGGGCGATGCGCATGTTGTTGTTCACGTCGGCGAACACCGTCGGCTGGATGAACTGCCCCTTGGCCAGGTGTGCCGGCAGGTTGGTCGGACGCTCCAGGCCACCCGCGACCAGCCGCGCGCCTTCCTCGATGCCGATGCGGATGTAGCCGGTGACCTTGTCGTAGTGCTGCTGGGTGATCATCGAACCGACCTGGGTCTTCGGGTCGGTCGGGTCACCGACGATCAGGCGCTGGGCGCGGGCGGCGAATTCGGCGATGAACTGCGGGTACACGCTCTCCTGGATGAAGATCCGGCTGCCAGCGGTGCAACGCTCGCCGTTCAGCGAGAAGATGGTGAACAGCGCAGCGTCCAGGGCACGTTCCAGATCAGCGTCTTCGAAGATCAGCACCGGCGACTTGCCGCCCAGTTCCATCGAGTACTTCTTCAGGCCGGCGGTCTGCATGATCTTCTTACCGGTGGCGGTGCCACCGGTGAAGGAGATTGCGCGCACATCCGGGTGTCGAACCAGAGCGTCGCCGGCAGTGGCGCCGTAGCCCTGGATGACGTTGAGCACGCCATTAGGAATGCCGGCTTCGACGGCCAGACGGCCTAGTTCGTTGGCGGTCAGCGGCGACAGCTCGCTCATCTTCAGTACGGCGGTGTTACCCAGCGCCAGGCACGGCGCGGTCTTCCAGGTAGCCGTCATGAATGGCACGTTCCACGGCGAAACCAGGCCACACACACCCACTGGCTGGTACAGGGTGTAGTTGAGCATCTGGTCATCGACCGGGTACGAATGGCCGTCCATGCGTGTGCAGACTTCGGCGAAGAAGTCGAAGTTGTGCGAAGCGCGTGGGATCAGCACGTTCTTGGTCTGGTGAATCGGCAGGCCGGTGTCGAGGGTCTCCAGTTCGGCCAGCTTCGGCACGTTCTGGTCGATCAGCTCACCGAGCTTGCGCATCAGACGGGCGCGTTCCTTGGCCGGGGTATTGGCCCATTTCGGGAACGCTTCCTTCGCAGCCGCTACGGCCTGGGCGACCTCTTCAGCGCCGCCGCTGGCGACTTCGCCAATCGCTTCGCCGGTAGCCGGGTTGTAGTTGACGAAGGTGTCTTTGCTTTCGACCTCGCGGCCATTGATCCAATGTTTGATCATGATGATTACGCCTCTTTATTTCGTGAAGCGAAGAACTCCGCCTCGCTGACAATACGGTTCACCAGGCGGCCTACGCCTTCTACTTCCACGATTACCTCATCGCCCGCCACCACGTCAGCCAAGCCTTCGGGTGTACCGGTAGCGATCATGTCGCCGGGCTGCAGGGTCATGAAGCTGGAGAAGTATTCGATCAGGTAGGGGATATCGAAAATCATGTCCGCAGTGGAGCCTTCTTGCTTCAGCTCACCGTTGACCCAGGTGCGCAGGGTCAGATTGTTCGGATCGGGTACATCGGCGGTGTCGATGATCCACGGGCCTACCGGGGTGGTGGCGTCGCGGTTCTTCACGCGCAGGTTGGGCCTGTAGTAGTTTTCCAGGTAGTCACGGATGGCGTAGTCGTTGCAGACGGTGTAGCCAGCCACGTACTGCAGGGCGTCTTCGCGTTTGACGTTCCGTGCAGGTTTACCGATAACTGCCACCAGCTCGCACTCGTAGTGCATGTAGGTAACGCCATCCGGGCGCCAAGTGACCTGGTTGTGGCTGGTGTACGTACCAGGCGACTTGATGAAGGCCAGCGGTTCGGTCGGTGGCGCAAAGGCCAGCTCAGCGGCGTGGTCGGCGTAGTTCAGGCCCAGGGCAAACATGTTGCCATTGGCGGGAGGTAACCATTCCACCTGTGCTTCTGCGATCAGGCGTCCGTCGGCCAATCGCACTGCGTTATCAGTCTCGACGGTGACGTCGTGCTCTTGGCCTTCGAAACGGATGCGGGCATGTTTCATCAGCGGATCTCCTGCTCTTCGACAATGTGGTTGGCAAGCTGGCCAAGTGAAGTGATTTCAACCTCGACTTGGTCGCCAGGTCGAATGTCGACCCTGCCTTCTGGAGTGCCGGTAATTAGGAGGTCACCTTCATGGAGTGTCATAAACTCGCTGAGCTCGGCGATCAGCTGAGGGATGCTGCGCACAAAATTGGCCGTGGAGTTCTGCTGATGCACTTCACCATTAACCCGAAGGGTGATCATCAAATTGTGCGGATCAGCGATCTCGCTAGCGGGTACCACCTCCGGCCCAAATGAACAGAAGCCGTCACGACACTTGGCCTTGACCGCCGGGCGGTAATAGCTGTCTTCCGGCAAACTGAACTCATTGACGATGGTGTAGCCGGCCACGTGCTCCATCGCATTTTCGACGCTGACGCGGCTAGTGGTCTTGCCGATCAGAACGCCGAGCGCCGGGCCCGCCTGCAAGCGCTCTACATTAATCGGGTATACAACCGCGCGATTGTGAGCATTGCGGGTGTTTGGCGTTTTGATGAACAACACAGGCTTAACGGGTAGTTGCTTGTACGGCGCTTGTTCGAATTCCGCGAGACGCTGGTTCAGCAAACCCTTATAGTTCAGCGCAATGCCGAACAGAGCGCCATGCACCAACTCATTTAAGCTTTGGGACATCAATGTTCTCCTTGTTAGCTCGACCAGGCTTGGTCGTTATTTTTTATTGAAACTGAACACTAATGCCGACAGATAGTTGATGCGGTGGCGTCAAGTCACCGCTGGGAGATCCTGCCATCTGAAGTGTAATATGGTCAGTCCTATTGGCTTTAGTATCGAATCATTACGGACTTCAATTCAGTAAAGTCCTCGATGAAAGCACTGCCGAATTCGCGCCCAATCCCAGACGCTTTGATTCCGCCGAATGGAACTGCTGGATCAAGAAGGGTATGCATGTTGACCCAAAGAGTTCCTGCTTGAATTTCCGGAATCATGCGCAGTGCCTTGCTGAGATCGTTAGTCCAGAGACTGGCGCTCAACCCATACGGACTGTCATTCATCAACGAAACAAGCTCGTCCTCGTCGTCATAAGCGAGGAACGTCGCAACAGGCCCGAAAGTCTCTTGAGTCATCAGCGTATCTGTGGCGCTGTTTGCAAGAATTACGGTTGGCTCGACATAGCAACCTGGTTGATCCAGTAGCCGTCCGCCATGAAGAATGGTGTTGTTCTCAGCCCTGGCTTGCGCAAAATACCCAGAAAGCTTCTGCTGATGCTGAGCATTTGTAACAGGGCCGAACTCACTGGCTTCGTCCATTGGCGAGCCAATTTTCAAGGCCTTCAGGCGTGTCACCAAACTTTCAAGTAGGTGATCGATCTGAGACCGATGAACATAAAACCGTTCAGCTGCAGCGCAGATTTGGCCGGAGTGCAAGAAGCCAGCCTCAATGATCCCTGCCACCGCTTTTTCGACTGGCACATCGCGGAGGAAGCCAGCAGCGTTTTTGCCGCCCAACTCAAGCGTGGCACGAGTCAGCTTGGCCTGCATGGCAGTGGAACCTACTGCCAAACCAGTGGGCACCGAGCCGGTGAAGGACACTTTGTCAGTGTCAGGGTGCTCAATCAGAGCTTTCCCGACAGCACCATCGCCACAGACAACGTTGAGAGCGCCTGGAGGCAGGCCTGCTTCGATCGCAAGCTCCGAAATCCGCAGGATGGTAAGCGGGGTGAACTCGCTAGGCTTGATGATCACGCTGCATCCGGTCACCAGCGCTGACGCCAGCTTCCAGATCGCAATCATGGTCGAGAAATTCCACGGAACGATGCCTACCACTACACCTACCGGCTCTCGAAGAGTGAATGCCGTGTAGCGTTCGCCGTTGAATGAAGGGATCGACGGGGTGATCGTTTGACCCGTAATTTTGCTTGCCCAGCCAGCGTAATAGCGCAGGAAATGTGCCGCTTGTCCCACCTCAAACGCTCTGGAGATGTTGATGAGCTTTCCGGATTGGAGGGTTTCAAGCTGAGCCAATTCTTCGCTGTTGGCTTCCAGCAGGTCAGCCAGCTTCAGCAGGACTGCGCCTCGATGGGCTGGGGTGGCCTGCCCCCAAGCCTTGAAGCCTTTTCGAGACGACGCGACAGCAGCATCGATGTCCGCCTTATTTGCGACCCCGACGCGGGCGATAACACGCCCATTCGCCGGGTTGGTCACGGGCAGTTCGTCAGTATTCGTTACCGGTGTCGCCTGTCCATCAATGAATAGGCCATGTGGGCGGCGCAGAAATGCTTCTACGCTTGCAAGGATGGTTACCTGACTCATAGCCGAAACCTCTAAACAAGAAAGCTACTGAGGCTACGCCGGTAAAGTAAATTTAACTTGGCAATTCCTGCCAATTCCATATAGCAATCCATGCCATGAAAAAATTAAGGTAAACTTTTTGGAGTTAAACCGGCACTAATTTAAAATTAGACAGCACGGCGAGTATTGCGTAAACCCCGAATACTGCATAGCAGCTATTCAGGCATTGAGCTTGCAAAAGCCTATGCTGGAAAAGTAGTCGGGGTGTCTCTTTTGGCGTTTCGGCGGGAATACGCTAAATTCGCCATTGAGGAGGTGCGCGATCTGGAAAGTAAACGTCTCTGAGCCGCTTATGAATATAGGTGCTGAGACTTTCTGGCAGTTAGCTTTTTACGCAAGGAATGAAGCCTGAGCAGCCTGATTTTCCTGGGGTCAGAGACCAAATCCATGATCGAGCTGTGCAAGCATGTCCATCACAAGTAGGTATCCAGCCTCAGTGCAGGCGTACTCAAGCGCTGATATTTCTCCGAAGCTCGTGCGTGGCTGACTCAGCCATGTCGCCGCTTTCGCCTTGTTGCCAAAAACCTCTTCGGCCCGGAACCAAACTCGCTGTACGTTATCCATCGGTCACCTCATTAAGCATAAACTTATGGAAGCTACTGGAGTGTTGGGGAGGGGCAGCAAATTACCAGTAACTGATAAGCAGAAATTGCCTGAAAGAGTGCCTCCGCCGCAAGTCTTAATGTTTCGAGCTCGGCAGCCGGCAGCCCAGAATCCATATCATCTTGATATTGCTTCAGAGTGTTTAAGGTTTGCTGCAATGCATCCAGTGCGTGCCTCAGGGTGTCAAGCGCACTGGTCATCAGCGGCTCATTAGCTTCAAGAGTTGTAAGCACGTCTTTATCCATCAACTCCCTCCTTGGCTGAAAGGTAGCCTAGCCTGTCGGCAGCCGATGAGTACACCCAGAAGGGGATGGGTACATTGCATGATGCTACGGACGCGAGGAGTGCCTCGGCTTGCGAGGGTTTCTTGACGGGAAGGCAGTGAGCCTACTGCTTGCTGCCAGGCCATCAGGGCACCGTTTGCGATAGCGGAATCTCCGAAACCTTTAGGGCTGTCATGGTCGGGAGAGCAGAGAATCATCTCGTTCGCCCATTTGCCTTCTGCTGGCCAGATGGAGGGGTATCCGGGCTTGCGTGCTGACTGACTGTGCAATATCATGATTGCACAGTCAGTAAATTCGTATAAAACCCAGCGTTTTCAGTGTTATGTGCAGAAAAGTCGTAACATGAATTTGATGGACGGCCTGAGCGTATTTGCGCTCAACGATGCACAGGAAGCCGCCAAACGCTTGCTCTACAGCGGGCCGATCCGCCTGAAACCGGTGCATGCCTGCGCCGGGCGCGGCCAGGAAGTTATCCACAGCCTGGATGAGTTCGAGGCCGTGCTGGCGCGCCCCGAAGCGGCCCGGATGTTCAGCGAAGGCGTCGTGCTGGAACAAGACCTGCACGATGTGGTCACCCATAGTGTGGGCCAGAGTTTTATCGGCGATCACGTCATCAGCTACTGCGGCGAGCAATACCTGACCCAGGACGGACAGGGCGAGGAGGTCTACGGTGGCTCCAACCTGCTGGTGGTGCCTGGCGGTTATGACGATTTGCTCAAGCTCGAGCTGCCCGGCGACGTGCGCCAAGCCATCGAGCAAGCCCAGGTCTTCGACGCGGCCGCCGATGAGGCTTACCCGGGTTTCTACGCGTCCCGGCGCAACTACGATATCGCCCAGGGCCTGGACAGCGACGGCCAGCGGCGCAGTGGTGTGCTTGAACAATCCTGGCGCATGGGGGGCGCCAGCAGCGCGGAAGTCGCGGCGCTGCAGAGCTTTATCAACCACCCGGGCCTCAAGGCCATTCAGGTGTCTTCGGTAGAAACCTACGTGGACCAGGCGCTGCCCGCGGATGCTATCGAGGTGTACCGAGGCCCGGCGGAACACAGCGACTTTCTTCTCAAGTACGTGACGGTTAAATCTTATGACGGCTAGAAGCGAAAGCATTGCGATCGACATCGACGACGAACAGATGAGCGGCACGTTCCTCAGCCCCAAATCGAAGGTGCCGGGGGTGTTATTCGTGCACGGCTGGGGCGGTAGCCAGGAGCGGGACCTGGAGCGCGCCAAAGGTATCGCCGGGCTGGGATGCGTGTGCCTGACGTTCGATCTGCGTGGCCACGCGGGCACAGGTATCCCGTTGTCCCGCGTCACCCGTGAAGACAACCTGCGCGATCTGCTGGCGGCCTACGACCGACTGCTCTCGCACCCGGCCATCGACACCTCGGCGGTGGCGGTGGTGGGCACCAGCTATGGCGGCTACCTGGCGGCGATTCTCACCTCATTGCGCCCGGTGCGCTGGCTGGCGCTGCGCGTGCCTGCGTTGTACCGCGACCAGGAATGGCTCAAGCCCAAGCGTGACCTCGATAAGGCCGACCTGATGGATTACCGCAGCACGCTGGTGCACGCCGAAACCAACCGCGCACTGCAGGCCTGCGCGCAATTTACCGGTGATGTGCTGATTGTCGAATCGGAAACCGATGACCATGTGCCCCACGCCACCATCATGAGCTACCGCGCGGCGTGCCAGCACACGCACTCCCTGACGCACCGCATCATCGATGGTGCCGACCACTCCCTGAGCGATCCAGTGTCACAACAGGCCTACACCTCGATCCTGGTGGACTGGATCACCGAGATGGTAGTGGGGGAACGGTTGAGCATCATCCAGTCCCAGTAACGCGATCATGCTGGTGTTTTCTTCACCCGTAGTGCCTTGGCTTTGGCCTCGACACCGAGGTACATCACCAGGGCGATCAGTAGCGGCAGGATAAAGTAAATGGCCCGATAGGCGATCAGCCCGGCCAGCAAACTGCCGCGCGACGCTTCATGTTGCAGCAGTGCGATAAACACCGCTTCCAGCACCCCGAGCCCGGCGGGGATATGGGTGATGACACCGGCGATCGCGCTGATCAGCAGCACGCCCAACACCAGCGGGTAGTCCAGCTTGGCGGGCAACAAGGTGAAAATCACCGCGGCCATCAGCGACCAGTTCAACGCGCCCAATGCCAACTGCAGGCACGCCATGCGCAGCGACGGCAGGTTGATCTCGATGCCGCGAATCGACCATGCACGCTTTGTCGAGAATTGGCACGCCGCCAGATAGCCCAGGCTCGCCAGCACCAACAGCACACCCACGCCCTGCAGGGCGCCGCTGCTGAGCTTCCAGCCCGGCGGCATGGTCACCAGGCCGCTGCTGAACACCACCCCGGCCAATGCCATATAACCGAACCAATTGGTGGCCAGGCTCAGCCCGAGAATCTTGGCGATATTGCCAGTGCTCACCCCCAGCCGCGAATACAGCCGATAGCGCATGGCGATTCCGCCGACCCAGGCACTCAGGTTCAGATTGAACGCATAGCTGATGATTCCGACCGGCAGGATTTGCTTCCAGCGCAGCGGTTGGCGAATGTAGGTGCGGCCGATCAAGTCGAAGCAGGCGTAGACGATAAAGCTGCATAACGTCAGCGTGCCCGCGATCAGCAGGGTGCGCAGCTTGAAATCGCCCAGGGTGTGGAACACTTCGCTCCAGTCGATACGCCTTGCGAGCAGAGTGAACAGCACGATCAGCAACAGGAAGAACGCCACGGTCAGCGGTTTCTTCCAGCGCTTTAAGCGTGAACCGTTGGCTTCAGATGTCATGGGTTCGAGCCTCGAAGGGTTTCAACCGTGGCTTGTGCGCCGGGAACCAGCCGGTCAGCGCGGGGAAGTGGCGCATCACATGGAACACCAGGAAACCGACGGTCAGTCGCCATAGCCACAGGCGCGGCTTGCGGTTTTCCGGCATGGTCTGGCAATGCTCCTTGGCGAGTACGTCCAGGCGTTTGTACAGGTGCTGATTGAACGCCCGGTCACGAATCAGCACGTTGGCCTCCAGGTTCAGCGACAGGCTTAACGGGTCGAGGTTGCTCGAACCCACGGTGCTCCACTCGTCATCCACCAGCGCGACTTTGCCGTGCAGCGGGCGCTGGCAATATTCATGAATCACCACGCCATCCTTGAGCAGGTAGTCGTAGAGCATGCGCGCGGCCAGCTTGGCCAGCAGCACATCGGGCTGGCCCTGCATGATCAATTGCACCTTCACGCCACGGCGCGCCGCATTGCGGATCTCACGCAGCAGGCGGTAACCGGGGAAGAAATAGGCATTGGCAATCACCGCGCGTTCCCGGGCTTTGCTCAAGGCATGGATGTAGGCCTCTTCAATGTCGTCGCGGTGCTGCAGGTTGTCGCGGTAAATCAAGCGCACCAGGCCCTCGCCTGTATCGGTCGGCCAAGGCGATGGCCGTTGCTGGCGCCGTCGCCAACCGCGCCGCGTACGCACCTGGCGGCCGCTTTGGGCGAGGGCGAAATGATGCAGGTCGGCCACCGCCGGGCCTATCACCTGCACCGCGTAATCCTGCTTGGCCTCGGGGCCGAAATCCCCCAGGTGATCGGCAGAAAAATTGATCCCGCCGATAAACGCCACGGTGGCATCCACCACCACGATCTTGCGGTGCAGGCGGCGAAACCAGTTGGTGCGAATACCCAGGGTCTTGGACGCCGGGTCAAACATCTGCACGGCCACCCCGGCCTGGGCCAATTCGCCGAGAAAAGCGCGGCTCAGTTCGCCGCAGCCAAAGCCATCCAGGCTGACCACCACCTTGACTCCACGCTGCGCTGCGTCGATCAAGATGCGTTGCAGCTCATGGCCGACCTTGTCTTCGAAGAGGATAAAGGTCTCCAGCAGGATCTCCCGCTGCGCCCCGCGCAAGGCGTCGAATACTTTGGGAAAGTACGCCTCGCCGTTCTCCAGCAACTCGAGCCGGTTGTCAGGCTGCCAGCCGTAATCGAGGTCGCGAGCCTTGGCTTCATCCGGCGGCTGGTCGGTAGAAATGTGCTCAACGGCAATGTTCATAGTTCAATCTCCACCGACAGGGGCACGTGGTCTGACAGATGGGACCAGGGGCGGGTGGTCAGCACCTTGGGGTGATGAATCTTTAGATTGCGCACATAGATGCGGTCCAGTGCCAGCAGCGGCAGGCGTGCCGGAAAGGTGCGTGCGGGTTTACCGTGGGCCTGCATGAAGACTTCCTGCAGGCCGCTTTGGCTGAGGTCGGCGCGTTGGCGCCAGTCATTGAAATCGCCGGCAACCACCAACGGCGCATCCGCCGGGATCTCGCTGATACGCTGCTCCAGCAAGCGCAATTGCTGCTGGCGATGCACCTCGCGCAAGCCCAGGTGGATGCAGATCGCATGCACTTCCTGTCCGGTGCCAGGCAAGCGCAGCACGCAATGCAACAGGCCACGGTTTTCATGGCCGCTTTGGGAGATGTCGAGGTTGTCGTAACTCACGATCTGGAATTTCGACAGCAACGCATTGCCGTGGTCGCCATGGGGGTAGACCGCGTTGCGCCCGTAGGCGAACTGCGGCCAGATGCTGTCGGCGAGGAACTCGTACTGCGGCATGTTCGGCCAGTCGCTGTAGCGCTGGGGATGGCGCTCGTGGGTGCCGTGGATTTCCTGCAGGAACACCATATCAGCGCCCACACTGCGTACCGCTTCACGCAGCTCGGGCAGGATGAAGCGTCGGTTCAAGGCGGTGAAGCCCTTGTGGATATTGACCGTCAGCACCGTGAAGCGAGTGATGGCGACGGTGGGCGTAATGGGGACCCATTCCGGATGCGTCATGGCAACACCCCCGGTTCAGGCAACTTGCCGGGCTCGGTGGAAAGCTGCCTGTCCAGCCCGAAACGCTGCAGCAAGTGGCGTGCATCGAAGGGCGCACGCACTTTGATGTCATTGTCGAAAAAGCAAAACACATCCCGCTGTTTGCGGGCGCGCGGTTTGTGCTGCGGGGCGGCCAGGTGCGCATCGGCCGGTTGCTTGCCGTGGGCCCAACGTTCGATGCGATCGCCCCAGCGCTTGAGGGCTTCATCGGTATAACCGCTGGCGTACAGCTGCTTGTCGCCGTGCAAACGCAAGTACATGAAGTTGGCGGTAACATCTTCGAGATACGGCCACTTGCCGGCGGTGTCTGCCACCACCAACGCCACGCCGTGCTTATCCAGCATCTGCACAAACTCCGGCACCGCAAAACTGTTATGACGAATCTCCACCGCGTGGCGCAGGGCGCGCTTGCCGTGGGCCTGCAGGCTGGCCTTGCCGTTCAGGCGCGGCTCATGCTGGTGGGCGAGGGTGGCGGCCTGCCGGGTGTCGGTGGGCAATTCGGCGAGGAAGGCTTCGAACAGCAGCGGATCGAATTTAAAGCTGGGCGGAAACTGCCACAGGATCGGGCCGAGTTTGTCTTTCAACTCCAGCACTCCGGAGGCGAAGAAGTTCGCCATCGGCTTGTGCACATCCTGCAGGCGCAGGATATGCGTGATGTAGCGCGGTGCCTTGACACTGAACATGAAGTCTTCAGGCGTCTGGGCATACCACTCGGCGTAACGCTTGGGAGTTTGCAGAGCGTAGAACGAACCGTTGATCTCGATGCTGTTGACGGCCCGTGACGCAAACTGCAGCTCGCGTTTCTGGGTCAGCCCCTCGGGGTAGAAATCCCCCCGCCAAGGCGTGTAGCGCCAGCCGGAAATGCCGATATGAATCGCCGCCATGGTTACTCCCGTCGATGTGGGTCGATTGACCTCCGTTTTGGGATGACCGTGCAATTTGCGCGAAAGTTTCCACCGTCCTACAGACGGTGCAGGTTCAAAACTGTGCCGAAGGCCACCACGCCTCACCCCGGCATGCAGGCCGCATTTGATAGTTGCCCAAGCGGCAAAGATGCTGAAACAGGGGAACGATCAGTGCTCAAATTCGTCAGTTCCTTACAGACCCTTCTGAAGGAGCCCGGTGTTTTGCTGAATCTAAAGACTGCATTACTGCTCGGCGCGCTGCTGTTCTGCGGCAGCGGCGCACTGTACGCCGCTGCCACCGCGCCGGAAGCCGAAGCACCGGCCAAACCGGAGTTGCTGGTAGAGGGCGGATTGCTCGGTGCCATCAGTTCCAGCATCGATGATGTGCAGAACAAGCTCGACCTCAATCAGAACCTTGTTGATGCCTGGCGCCTGCGCGCGGACCGCGCGGCAGATGAGGTCGGCCGGTTGGTTGACCAGACGTCGGAGCGTTCGCCGTGGAGCGTGGCCGGCGACTTCCTGCTGCTGTCCGGGGTGTGGGTCGGTGCCTTCGTTGGGTTGACGCTGCTGGGGCGGTTTATCGTGCTGCGCCTGAGTCGTCGTCCTTTCATCGAACGGCGGGGGCGCCTGCAAGGCGTGCTGGGTTATGTGGTGCCCTACACGATCCCGGCGCTGATCTGCCTGCCGCTGACGCTCTATGTCAGTCACTTCCTGCCCACGTCCATAGGTCGCGCACTGGCGCTGTGCTTTGCCTATGCGACCAGCAGCGGCATCTTCTCCACGTCGATGCTGCTGTGCGTGATTGTGATGTTCAACGTCGGCCATAAGCGGCCGGCGGTGCAGATCATTCGCGACTACTGCCCCAAGCCCCTGTTCCTGATCGGCTTCCTCGCCGCCCTCAGCGACGCCCTGACCAGTCCGCAGATCGCCCGCCAGCTCGGGGGCAATATCACCAGCAGTATCGCGGTGTTTACCGGCCTGTTCGCGGCGGTGATCTTTGGCGTGCTGGTGGTGCGCCTGCGCCGCCCGGTGGCCCACCTGATCCGTAATCGACCGCTGGCCCAGCGCCTGAAACACCCGGCGTTGCAGCAGTCGCTGCGGATATTTTCCGGCCTTTGGTACTGGCCGATCCTGTTGATGGTGCTGGTCTCGGCGATCAACCTGATCGGCGCCGGCGACGACAACCAGAAAGCCCTGCGCTGCGCGCTGTTCACCACGATTCTGTTGATCGGCACGGTATTCCTGAGCACGGTGCTGCAACACCTGTTCAAGTCCCGCAGCCAGGTGGCTATCCAGCGCAGCAGTGCCTACAAGGAGCGTTTTCTCAGCCTGTTGCACGCGATCCTGCGCATTGTCATGGCCATCGCCTTTATCGAAATACTCGGGCGGATCTGGGGCGTGTCGCTGTTCGAATTCGCCCAGCGCAACTCGGTGGGACGCGCGATCAGCGATTCCCTCAGCAGCATCGGCCTGATCCTGCTGATGACCTGGTTGTTCTGGGTGGTGCTCGACACGGCGATCCAGGAAGCGCTGAAACCGCCGGTGAACAAACGCTCCAATCGCCAGCCCAGCACAAGGGTGAAGACCATCCTGCCGCTGCTGCGCAATGCGGTGAAAATCATCCTGGTGGTGATCTGCGCAATCACCACCATGGCCAACCTGGGCATCAACGTCGCGCCGTTGCTGGCGGGGGCCGGTGTGGTCGGCCTGGCGATTGGTTTCGGCTCCCAGCAATTGGTGCAGGACGTGATTACCGGCCTGTTCATCATCATCGAAGACACCTTGTCCATCGGCGACTGGGTGGTGCTTGATTCCGGCCACGCCGGCACCGTCGAAGGCCTGACCATCCGTACCCTGCGCCTGCGCGACGGCAAGGGCTTTGTGCATTCGGTGCCGTTCGGGCAGATCAAGGCGGTCACCAACCAGTCGCGGCAATTTGCCTATGCGTTCTTCTCGGTGCAGTTCACCTACGACACCGATGTGGACAAGGCCGTGGAACTGATCCGCGAGGCCGGGCAGTCGATCCGCGACGATGTGTTCCTCAAGTACAACCTGCAAGGGCCGCTGGAGGTGTTTGGCGTCGACAAGATGGACCTTAATGGCGTGGTGCTCACGGCGCAGTTCCGTACCGTGTCGGGTGGGCAATATGCGGTGAGCCGTGCGTTCAACCAGCGTTTGAAAAAGCTTGTGGATAACTGTGATGAGGTGCACTTCGCGCAGACTTATCCACAGCAGGTTTTGTTGCCCAAGCGTACACCCCAGGTGGATGAGCCGGATGAAGAGGTGCCGGCGTCGGTGGTGTTGACGGAGCAGCCGCGTACTCAATAATCCTCCACCCCGTAGCAGCTGCCGAGCGCCAGCGAGGCTGCGTCAGGCGCGCTGCCGATTCAGAATCGAGTCGCGGCCGACGCAGCCTCGCCGGGGCTCGACAGCTGCTACGGATTTGCGCGGTGCTGGATCAGCTTGTCCCGTATTGACTGCTGATCCACATCCAGCAATATCTGTTGCTTGCCCCCCACCATCACCGCCGCCGGCAACCCATCCCGATACACAACACGATTCCCACTCACCGCCGGCACCTTGCTGCCCGGCAACAGTGTGCCCACCAGGTTCAGCGGGTCAGCCCCGCACACGGCGATCAAACTCCCGTCATGGGGGCGGCGCCGCACCTCGCGCAGCAATGGGATCGCCTCCGGCAGCGCAAACTGCTCACCCGCCAGCCCGCTGACAAACCGCCCGCCGCGAATCTCACCCCGGGCTTCCAGCCGATGGAATGTGCGTAGCAGTTCGCGCCAACTCGGCAACCAATCCGCCTCGCGCTCCAGCAAACGCCAGAACACCACGCCATAACGGCGCAGCAAGGTCATCGCCACATGTTCCAGGGTTTCGGCCGAGTGCGGGCCGGCGGCGGTCGATGGGCGGCGAATCAGCGCCCAGCGTCCGGCATCGTCCATGCCGCCGATAAACGCCCCACGCCCGCGCCGACTGCTGCGCGCCTGGCGCTTGCTGGCCGGGGTGGTCAGTGCGCGCAACCCGGCAAAACTGTCGGCATTCACCAGGCCGGCGCCGACCAGTTCCTGCAAGGCGGTTTCCAGTTCGCTGCGCAACAGATGGGCTTCGTGCACCAGCTCATCGAAAAACAGCGCGCCGTGTTCGCGCAAGGCCAGGTGGACTTTCTGCGCCTTGGGCGACAGCGTCGTGCTATCGGTGGGTTCGGTGAGCCCGCTCCACAATGCCACCTGGCTGCGCGGCAACAGCACCACCGGCGTGCTGCGCAGGGCGATGGCGCCGGACTTGTTGCTCAAGCGCGTCCACACCAGCTTGCCGCTGCGGCACAGCTCGTCGAGCCAGGTCGATGAGTAATCCTTGAGCCGCGCACTGAGCAGGTCACTGTCCCAGGCCGACGTGGCGGCGGCGTAGCCTTCGAACTGGCCGACAATCTGCGGCAGCATCGCGCTGCCCTGGCCACGTGTGCTATCGGACAGATGCTGCCAATCGAACAGGAAGCGCATGAAATCCTGCAGCGCCACCGGCTCGATTTCCCGGCGCAGGCGCTTGACCGTGTAGCGATGAATGCGTGCGAGCAGATGCCGTTCGCACCATTGTTCCTCGAGTGCGCCGGGGCTGAAGCGACCGCGCAGCACGTAGCCTTCCTGCTCCAGGCGGGCCAGTGCCTGGGTGATGTCGGCCAGCGGCAAGGCCAGTGGCGCGGCGATCTCGATAATGCTCTGCGGGCCGAAGCCACCCAGGCGCGCACGCAGCAGTTCCACCAGCGCGTCGTCAAAGGTCCAGGGCTCATTGAAGCCGGGGAGCAACGGCAAGCTGTTGGGGTAGATCGCCTGCAAACACCCCAGGCGCTCCACCGCGACCCACAGGCCATTGGACAACTGAAAGGCGCGGCCAGCCTTGGCCAAGGCGTTCAGCCACTCGGCCCATTGCGCCGTGACTTCGTGGCTGGCGATGCACGCCAGGCTCATCAGTGCCTCATGCATTTCATCCACGCCATGGGGCGCCGGCCAGGCCTCTTCGCGCACGCCGGCGATGGCGTCCGCATCCAGTGCGCCCAGGTCGTCGGTGCTCTGTGGGTCGCTCCAACGACGGTTGAGCACGGCCTGGGTGCGGCGTTCTTCCAGCGGTGCATCGTCGAGAAAGGTGTAGGGGCGCGCGCTGAGGATTTCGGCGGCCATGGGCGAGGGCGCCGGCAGGTCGCGGCTGATCAAGCGCACTTCGCCGCGCTCCATGCGCCGCAGCAAGGCAAGCCAGGCGTCGCTGTCCATGGCTTCGTGCAGGCAGTCATCGAGGGTTTGTTCCACCAGCGGGTGCTCGGGTACTTCGCGTTCACCGGCGAGGTTTTCCAGGCAGGCGATCTGGTCGGGGAACACACTGGCGATCAGGTCTTCGCTCTTCATGCGCTGGATCTGCGGCGCCACCTTGCGCCCACCGGTAAAGCGCGGCAGCGCCAGGGCCACGCCGGCGTTCCAGCGCCAGCGCACGCCGAACAGCGGCGCATCCAGCACCGCCTGGATCAGCAGGTGTTCGGCACTGTTGCTGTTGAGGTAACGCCACACCTCATCCAGCTCGAAACTGTGGCTGGTGGACAGCGACAGCACGATCGCATTTTCGCTGGCTGCCGCCTGCAATTCGAAATTGAAGGTGCGGCAAAAACGCTTGCGCAAGGCCAGGCCCCAGGCCCGGTTGATGCGGCTGCCGAACGGCGTGTGGATGATCAACTGGGTGCCGCCGGATTCGTCGAAAAACCGCTCCATGATCAACGTGTCCTGGGACGGCAACGCGCCGAGGGCCAGGCGCGCGCGGGCCAGGTAGTCGAGGATCTGTTCGGCGCTGGTGCGGTTCAGGCCAAGGGTGCCGGTGAGCCACTCTTGCGCCGGTTGCAGGTCGCCGGGGCTGGCGCTGAGCAGGGTGTCGAGTTGCCCCTGCAAACGCGCGACAGCGGCGGATAACTCATTGCTGCGCCCCGGCGCTTCGCCGAGCCAGAACGGAATGGTCGGCGGCTGGCCGTGGGCGTCTTCGACCCGCACTTTGCCGGCCTCGACCCGCAGGATGCGGTAGGAGGTATTGCCGAGCTGGAAGATATCCCCGGCGATGCTTTCCACCGCGAAGTCTTCGTTGACGCTGCCGATGTTCAGGCTTTGGGGTTCGAGCAACACGCTGTAGTCGGCGTTGTCGGGGATGGTGCCGCCGCTGGTCACGGCGGTCAGCTTGGCGCCACGGCGACCGCGCAGGGTGCGGGTCAGGGCATCGCGGTGCAGGTACGCGCTGCGGATACCCTGGCGCCCGTTGTAGCCCTCGGCGAGCATCTGCAGCAGCGCCTGATAGTGGCGTTCATCCAGGGTGGCGTAGGGCGCGGCGCGGTGGATCAGGTCAAGCAGGGCCTGCTCCGGCCACTCCTGGGCACTGACCTCGGCGATGATCTGCTGGGCCAGCACGTCCAGGGGCGCCACCGGGATCTGCAAGGTGTCCAGTTCTCCCCGCCGCACACAATCGAGCAGGGCGGCGCATTCGATCAGATCGTCGCGGGTGGTGGCGAACAGGCGCCCCTTGGGCGTGCCGCCGACCTGATGCCCGGAGCGGCCCACCCGTTGCAGAAAGCCGTTGATGGAGCCCGGCGAACCGATCTGGCACACCAAATCGACATCGCCGATATCAATCCCCAGTTCCAGGGACGCTGTGGCGATCAGCACTTGCAGCTCGCCGGCCTTGAGCCGTTGCTCGGCGTCCAGGCGCATCTCCTTGGCCAGGCTGCCGTGGTGGGCGGCGACGGCGCTCTTGCCCAGGCGCTCGCTCAAGTGCCGGGCCAGGCGTTCGGCCAGGCGCCGGGTGTTGACGAAGATCAGCGTGGTGCGGTGCTCACGGGCAAGGGCGGAGAGGCGGTTGTAGACCAGCTCCCAGACATCGTTGGCCATCACCGCCGACAGCGGCACCGGAGGCACTTCGATATCCAGGTCACGGGGGCGGGCATGGCCGATGTCGACGATGTCGCACGTTCGCTCAGTGCCCACCAGAAAGCGCGACACCGCTTCGATGGGTTTTTGCGTGGCCGACAGACCGATGCGGGTCAGCGGCTCGGCGCACAAGCCTTGCAGGCGCTCCAGGCTCAAGGCCAGGTGGCTGCCGCGTTTGCTGGCGGCGATGGCGTGGATTTCATCGACGATCACCGTGCGCGTGCTGGCCAGCGTCTGCCGGCCGGAGTCCGAGCCCAGCAGCACGTAGAGCGATTCCGGCGTGGTCACCAGGATATGCGGCGGGCGCTTGCGCATCTGTGCGCGGTCTTTCTGCGGGGTATCGCCGGTGCGCACGGCGGTGCGGATCACCAGTGGCGGCAGGCCCAGGCGCTGCAAATGCTCGGTGATCCCGGCCAGCGGGGTTTGCAGGTTGATCTGGATGTCATTGGACAGCGCCTTGAGCGGCGACACATACACCACCAGCGTCTCGTCCGGCAGTTGCCCGCCGTTGGCCAGGCCCTGGTGAACCAGGTCATCGAGCACCGCGAGGAAGGCCGTCAGCGTCTTGCCGGAGCCGGTGGGCGCTGCGATCAGCGTCGAGCGGCGCTGGCGGATCAGCGGCCACGCCTGGGCCTGGGCCCTGGTCACCGAAGGGAAGGTGTGGCGGAACCAGGTGCTGACGGCGGGGTGGAAGCCGTTCAAGACCGTGTCGGTTGATTCAGGAAGGTTCATGCCTAAGTTATGCAGCCCACTCCAACAAGTTGCAACCCCGCACTTTATCCGTGACGGTTGCGCTACAAACCCGCAAAATGCAACGATTCTGGAATAAACCTACGGCACGCCTCACGGGCTTGCCGACCATAACCATCGTTCCAAACAGACCGGGCCTGCTCAATCTATGCGAATGCGCCTTATGTTACTGGGCGGCGGGAATGCCCTCGGGCAGGCGCTGATTCGCCTCGGTGCAGAGGAAGACATTGGTTTCCTCGCACCCAAACCGCCCCAAGACGGCTGGGATGCCGCAAGCCTCACCCAATTGCTCGACGACACCCGTCCCGATGCGTTGATCAACCTCGCCTACTATTTCGACTGGTTCCAGGCCGAAGCCGTCAGCGAAACCCGCCTGGCCGCCCAGGAGTTCGCCATCGAGCGCCTGGCTGAACTGTGCCAGCACCACAACATTACCCTGCTGCAACCGTCCAGCTACCGCGTGTTCGATGGCTCCCGCGCCACCGCCTACAGCGAAAAGGACGAGCCGGTGCCCCTGGGCCTGCGCGGCCAGGCGTTATGGCGGATCGAACAGAGCGTGCGCGCGACGTGCCCGCAACATGTGCTGTTGCGTTTTGGCTGGCTGTTGGATGACAGCGTCGACGGCACCCTCGGGCGCTTCCTGGCCCGGGCCGAGAAACCGGATGAGTTGTTGATGGCGGACGACCGCCGCGGTAACCCGACGCCGGTGGACGATGCCGCACGGGTGATCATCTCGGTGCTCAAGCAACTCGATTGCGCGGCGCCGCTGTGGGGCACTTACCACTACGCCGGGCATGAGGCGACCACGCCGCTGGCGCTGGGCCAGGCGATCCTCACCGAAGCGCGCAGCTACCATGCGCTGGCCATCGAAGCGCCCACCGCCCAGGCCCACGCGGCACGGCCGGATGCGGCAGACGAACCGCAGCATGCGGTGCTGGCCTGCAAGAAAATCCTCCACACCTTCGGCATCAAGCCGCGGGCGTGGCGAGCGGGGTTACCGGCGTTGCTGGACCGGTTCTACCGCCATAGCTGACACGACACAAAGCAAAATGTGGGAGGGGGGTTGCTGTGGTGATGGGGACTTGTCCCTCACCACAGCAACCCCCCTCCCACATTGGTTATGCAGTGTTGCTTAGAACTTGTAGCCGATACCCACCATGTAAACCATTGGGTCCACGTCCACATTGACCTTGGCCCGGGTGCCAGGCGCCACGGCGTTGTTTTCCACGGTGGCCTTGGTGCTGATGTCGATGTAACGCGCCTGGGCGTTGATCATCCACTTGTCGTTGATCATGTAGTCCGCGCCGATCTGCGCAGCCCAGCCCCAGGAGTTCTCGGCCTTGAAGTTGCTGAAACCGGCTTCGGAGGCGCGGCTGCCGACGTGTTCGTCGTAGATCCAGGTGTAGTTGATACCGGCGCCTACATACGGCTGGAACGGGGATTTATTGTCCAGTGGGTAGTACACGACGCTCAGGGTCGGCGGCAGGTGTTTCAGCGTACCGAGCTTGCCGTTGGCGGCGCCGAGGGCGGTGTTCTTAAGCTTCACGTCATGCTCGAACGGCGTGGCCGCCAGCAGTTCGATACCGACATGGCTGGTGAGCATGTAGGCGAAGTTCAAACCCAGCTGGGTGTCGCTGCTCATGGTCGCCTTGCCGCCCAGGTTGGCGCCGGCCAGTGGACCCTGGTCAACTTTGACGGTGCCGCTGTCTGCCTTCGGGTTCACGGTGATTGCACCGGCACGAATCAGAATGTCGCCCGCTTCGTGAGCGTGGACGGCAGGGGCGGCGAGTGCGAGGGCGAAGAGGGACGCGCCGAGCAGAGACTTGTTCATGGGAGCTCCAGAGGACGTTTAGAAGTTGTACGTCCAATGGTAAAGATCGTTCCGTCCGGTCTGTTGACTCAGCTCAATGAAAGGGCGATCAGCGTTATTCCGGCAGTTCGTAGATATAAATTTTCTCGGCATCCATTTGGTAGCCGGCGTCGGCCAGTTCACTGGTGGACGGTTTGACCTGCATCGCACCCTCGATCCAGTACGGCTGGTAGAGCTCATCGAGTTTCACGCCGAGTTCGCTTTTCACGTGCACGATCTGGTTCGATGGCGGTGGCGGCACATGGATGCACGCGCCGAAATACGGCACCAGCAGGAACTCGGTGGTGCGGCCTTCTTCGCTGACTTCCAGCGGCACGATATACCCGGGCAGGCGGATGTGCTGGCCATCGAGGCTCTGCACCACCGGCGCATTGGGCAGATCCTGCTTGGCCGCTGGTGCCGCTTCGACGGACAAGGCATCGGCCATGTTCGACAGATTGTGCAGCGGTTTCATATTGGGGATTTCCGGTGGCGCGTCCGGCGGGATCATCTCCTGCCAGGACAAATCCCTGGGCTGGTCCTCCGCCCAGGCCGGCACGGCCACCAGCAGCAATAACGCAAACAGAGCGCGACGCATGAAGACTCCTCAGTGGGTAGCTGCAAGTTGCAAGCTTCAAGTAAAAGCCGATTCGCTTGAGGCTTGTAGCTTGAAACGTACAGCTGCTGTTCACAGCCTTATGGACAGGCCATCGGCCAGGGATTGTCGGTAGGCGCGCCAGGCGGGCACGCTGCCCATCAATAGCGCTGCCGCCAGGATACCGGCGAGCAAGGTCCATTCATATTCGCTGGGCCACGACATCGGCAGGTCGAGGCCGTAATTGGCCTGCAAATACCCGCGCGATGCGGCGATGCACACATACAGCAAGCCCACGCCTGCGATCACGCCGGACAGGGCCAGGGCGAAGGCTTCGAAAATCAGCAAGGTTGCGATATGCCACGGCCGCGCGCCCACCGAGCGCAGGATCGCCATTTCGCGGCGGCGTTCGTTGAGGCTGGTGAGGATCGCCGTGAGCATGCCGATCAAACCGGTCAGCACCACGAACAGCGAGATCACGAACAAGGCTTTTTCGGCGGTGCCCATCATGCTCCACAGCTCTTGCAGCGCCACGCCGGGCAGGATCGCCAGCATCGGTTCGCCACGGAATTCGTTGATCTCCCGCTGCAGGGCGAAGGTGGAAATCTTGTTGTTCAGGCCGAGCATAAAGGCCGTGATGGCTTGCGGGGTGAGGTCCATGTTGCGCGCCTGGTCGGCACTGATGCGGCCTTTGCCCTGGGCCGGTACGCCGTTGTGCCAATCGATATGGATCGCCTCCATACCGCCGAGGCTGATATGCAGCGTGCGGTCCACCGGCGTGCCGGTGCGCTTGAGAATACCGACCACGGTGAACGGTTTGTCATCGTGTTTTACCAGGCTGACCACCGCCACGCCGTGGGCCAGCACCAGCTTGTCGCCGAGCTTGTAGTGCAGGGCATCGGCGACTTCGGCGCCGAGTACTACTTCGAACGGGTCGGTGGCGAAGGCGCGGCCGCTGGCCAGTTCCAGGTTTTGCTTGCGCCCGTACTGGTAGTGCTCGAAGTAGGATTCGTTGGTGCCCATTACGCGGTAGCCACGATGGGAGTCGCCGAGGGAAATCGGGATCGCCCATTTCACCTGGGGGCTGGCGGCGAAGTGCTCGTAGCTGTCCCACCGAATGTTGTTGGTGGCGTTGCCGATGCGGAACACCGAGTACAGCAGCAGGTTGACCGAACCGGAGCGGGCGCCGACGATCAGGTCGGTGCCGCTGATGGTGCTGGCGAAACTGTTGCGCGCCTCAACGCGCACGCGTTCCACCGCCAGCAGCAGGCACACCGACAAGGCGATGGCGAAGGCGGTGAGGATCGCGGTAAAGCGGCGGTTAGCCAGGCTGGCCATGGCTAGACGAAACAGATACATCTCAAACCTCTGCGGGCGTGGCGGCGCGATTGAGTTCGGCCAGCGACAGGTTACGGTCGAACAGCGGCGCCAGGCTCTGGTCATGGCTGACAAACAACAGGCTGGCGCCGGCTTCGCGGCATTCGGCGAACAGCAGTCGAATGAAGGCTTCGCGGGCGTCGTAGTCCAGGGCCGAGGTGGGCTCGTCGGCGATCACCAACTCCGGTTGGCCGATCAGCGCACGGGCGGCGGCCACCCGTTGCTGTTGGCCGATGGACAGCGAGTCGGCGCGGCGCTCCAGCAAGTCCTTATCCTTCAGGCCCAGGTGCGCCAGCAATGTGGCGGCGGCTGTGTCGACACTGCCGTGGCGCAGCTTTGCCCGTTGCGCGCGCAGCTTGGAAAAGTGACAGGGCAGCTCGACGTTCTCGCGCACCGACAGGAACGGCAGCAGGTTGAACTGCTGGAAGATATAGCCGGTGTGGTCAACGCGAAAGCGGTCCCGGGCGCCGGCCGAAAGTTCGGTCAGCTCCTGGCCGAGCAGGCGGATACTGCCCAGGCTGGGCTTCTGCACACCGCCGAGCAGGCCGAGCAAGGTGGTTTTGCCACTGCCGCTCGGCCCCTTGAGAAACAGGGTTTCCCCCGCTTCCAGGCGGAACGCGGGGATGTCCAGCAACTGTGGGTGACCGGGCCAGTTAAAGCCCAGGTCAGACAGTTCGATCAATGGGTGGGTCATGGGCACTCAGAACTTCAGGGTGGCTGCTGTGGCCGTCGCTTCAACACCTTGCTGGCCGCTCGGGCCGATCAGTTGTACCTGAATTTTCTGGGTGGCGGGGAAGGTCTTGAACACCTGGGTCAGGTCCAGGTTGCCCAGGGCGGTCGGCGTGGCGCAGGTGAATTGGTAGTGGGCGTGGATTTCACTGTGATCGTGATGATGCTCGTGGGCGCCGTCTTTGGCGTCGTGGTCATCATCATCGTCGTCGTGGTCGGCTTCCGGTTTGTCGCCGAACAGCGGGCTGTTGAGTTCCTGGGAGCTGATCACGCAACCCGCGGCCTTGGGCAGGTTGAACAGGGCCAGTGGGTTCTCCAGCTGTTTGCGGGCGGCGGCGACCTTGGCTTTGTCGGCTGCGCTGGTGGCGAGGTGTTCGAAGCCCACCAGGTTCATCGCCGGGCTGTCCAGTTCAAGCTCCAGGGCCTGGCCGTCGAGTACCGCGTTAAGGCGGCCTACGCCATGCTCGTGGGCGCCGAGGCTGCCGTGTTCGTGATCGTGGTCATGCTCGTCGGCGGCATGAGCGATGGCGAGTGGCAACAGGGCAAACGGCAAAGCAAGCAACAGACGGCGCATGGGAAAGCTCCAGGAGATGAAAGTTTTGTTATGTGATCTTATAACAATAGTGCCGAGAGTTTGCCCGCCCGCTTGGCGTTGCGCAAGCCGCATGGGAGCATGCTCGTCAGAAAAAATGCAGGAGTAAGGACGATGTTGCGAATTCGTGGAACCATCGGCGACCTGCCGGTGGACTTGACCCTGGAGCTGGACGACGGCGATTGGGCACGACTCGGCGCGCAGCTGCAGGCGACGCCAGTGGCAAGCGCGACCGCCGCGCCGGCAGCGCCGGTCAAGCCGAACGATGATCTGTGGCAGAACGCCCAGGACCTGTTGCGCAACGCCGGGCAACTCAGCGGCCTGGAACTGCTTGATCGACTGGAAGGTTTGGCGGGGGATGCCGCGGCGGGCAAGCGCCTGTTGGTGCGCCTGCGCCATAGCGCCAAGGTCAAGGTGGCCAGCGGCGGGGATACGCCGCTGTACAGTTGGATCGGCGATTAGTACAGCGCGGCGAACAACTTGCGGCGGTACACGGTCACCAGCGGGTGATCATTGCCCAACAGCTCGAACACCTGCAGCAAGGTCTTGTGCGGCAGGCCTTCGCTGTAGCTGCGGTTGCGGATAAACAGCTTGAGCAAGCCTTCCAGCGCCGCGTCGTACTGCTGGCGCGCCAGCTGCTGGATGGCCAGTTGATAGGCGGCTTCGTCGTCCTGCGGGTTTTGCGCCAGGCGGCTTTTCAGCTCGGCGGTGTCCGGCAGGTCGGCGGCCTTGCGCAGGAAGGTGAGTTGCGCCTTGGCGCCGGCGAGGGCGGCTTTGTGGTCATCGCTCTTCACTGCATCGAGCACGGTTTGGGCTTCACCCAACTCACCGCGTTCGGCCAGGCAGCGCGCGTACAGAATCAACGCGGCAGCGTTGGTGTTGTCTTCACCCAGCAGCGCCACCAGCACGGCCTCGGCGTCGTTGATGCGGCCATCGGTAAACAGCGCCTGGGCCTGCTCCAGTGGGTCAGCCGCCGCCGGTGGTGGCATCTTCACGTGAGGCTCCAGCAGCGCCCGCACCGCCGACTCCGGCTGCGCCCCGGCAAACCCATCCACCGGCTGGCCATCCTTGAACAGCACCACCGTCGGCAGGCTTTGAATGCCAAAGCGCGCGACGATGTCCTGCTCGGCCTCGCAATCGACCTTGGCGAGCAGCAACTCGCCCTGATAACTCTGGGCAATCTGCGCCAGCATCGGCATCAACGCCTTGCACGGCGCGCACCACTCGGCCCAGAAATCCACGAGCACGGGTTTTTCGAAGGAGTTCTGGATCACGGCCTGGTCGAAATTGGCGCTGGTGACGTCGAAGATGTACGGCGTGGGCTCACTCATGGGGCGTCTCGAATAAAGCGGGAATGGGGCAACTATAAGGGCTGGCGAAGGCTACCGGAAGCAGCGGGGTGTTCTGTTTCAAAGCGCATGCCAAAAAGGGTCCTGATACCAATCGAGAGGGAAGCCCATCGCTTTCAGGCTAACTTCCGGAAATTCGTAAATAAGGCGATGCAGGCGTTGATCCCAGTGACTGTGGGGGCTCACCTGATGCATCAAGTGATTCAGAATGCAGAGTGCTGCAAAAATGCGGGTGTGTGGCCCTGGCTGAAAGAGCTGTCCCGGCCATAAGAAGTTGGCTTTCCTTGGCAGTTCGGGACGAATGCCTAACTCTCGGTTCCACAGTCGTGAATGATGGGCGCACATGTTTCGAATGGTGGTCAGGGTGTGCAGCCAGGACTGCATGAGGGGGGCCGCAAGTCCCAGGCGCTTGGCAATGGCCTTTTTATCCGCGTCTTTCGCCAAGCCCTTATATAAGTGGGATAAATCACCCAGCGTCAGTTCCTCCAACATGGCCCAGCCTGGCATAAGAGGTGGGTGGACGTAGGTTGCTGGGTAGTAACGGGCGTAGCTTTCTTTAGCTCTTTGGCGTTTAAGGAGGCGTTTTCTCATGTCGTCCGCGCGCAATCGATCGATGCTCTCGCATTCGCGCTGGAAGTGACGCATGGCTGTGGATTGTTTGAGGGACAGCGTCGTAAGCAGCCGCTGATGATCGAACATCTGATGGAACATCTGCGAGTTTATATACCAGTGACTGCCATGGGCGGGCCCCATGTGGTTGCTGATGGCCGAGCGCGATGCTATTTCGACTCTCTCGATGGCATCCATGGTCAGCAAGCGAAGCTGTCGGTCGAAGTCGTAGAGACGAGTTAACTGTTCAAACTGGCTACCGTCACGAAAACGATGGTTGACATCCTCCGGCTGCTGAAACGGCCGCATATAGGGGGTGAGCCGAAAGAAGCTGACCGATTGCAAAAAAGACGCGGCGCCAACCTCGTCCTGAACATTCAATCCGCGGTGCTTGAGCAGCTCAAGCTGGGCAGGAACGTCAATGGCGGGTTTGCTGAATGTCCTCATACCCAAAAAATACCGGGCATAAAAAACCCGCACAATTTGTGCTTGGCTACTGACGCAACCAGAGGCATGGCGGGTGTATTGCCGCAAAGATTAGTGAGCTGCCCGTTTTTTTGCAAGCGGGTTGCGTGGTCAGCAATGAGTGAAACTGTTTGGAAAAGCATGCAGGTCGATTGTCCAAGCCGCGTGCGAAAGGAGGGCATTTTCCATGCGCCTCTTTTCGTTGTCTTAACCAATCTATTGCTGAACATTTGTAAGGTGCAGCTTTAACGCCGCGAATGGTACAGGCTCACCTTGCGAAACTCCCAAGGCTCGGCCAGGTCCGGCAACGTCAGTGCATCGAGTATCTCCAGCCGCCGATAAGCCGGGTGCTGGAAGTCCCGCACGCGCGAGTCCGCCACCAGCGCTTCGCGGCCTCGGCTGAGGAAGTGGTCGAGCAACGGCAGGTTGGCGCGGTCGTAGAGCACGTCGGCGACCAGGATCAGGTCGAAGCGGTCGGCTTCGGCGAAAAAGTCCTGCGAGTAACTCAGTTCCACACCGTTGAGTTCGGCATTCGCCCGGCAGGACGCTAACGCCAGCGGATCCAGGTCGCAGGCCACCACTTCCAGCGCGCCGGCTTTAACCGCCGCAATCCCGGCCACACCGGAGCCCGCGCCGAAATCCAGCACGCGCTTACCTTTCACCCATTGCGGGTTCGCCGCCAGATACCGCGCCAGCGCCAAGCCGCTGGCCCAGCAAAAACTCCAGTAGGGCGGTTCATGCAGGATGCGCCGGGTTTCCTCGGGGCTGAAGGCGCGGTCCATGTTGTCCGCATCCAGCAGCCACAATGAAAGCGTGGTATCCGGCAGCGGGCAGGGCAGCAGTTGGGCGTCGCCGATCAGCGCGCTCAGGGCGCGCTGCAAGTCCAGCGGCGGCGTCATGGTGCCTTGACGAGTTCCAGGGGGCCGGTGGTCTGGGTGATCGCCTGGGTGATGCGTACGGCAGGCAGGTGCAGGATCAACTGGCCGGATTGGCTGGCACGGCCACGCAATTCAACCCGCGCACCGGCTGGGAACGCCTCGGGGTTGTAGCGCAGGCGGAAGGCCAGGGGCTTGCCATTGCCGGTCAAGACGCTGCTCGCCAACAGTTGTTGCGGGCGCGAACGGTCATCGATCACCAGCAGCGCCATCTCGACTTCGGCGCCGGCCGGCACGTTGGTGAGGCTGCCGCTGATTTCGCGTTGATAGGCGGGCAGGGGACCGAGGTCTTCAATGCCGGGGACTTTTTTCTCTTGTGCGGGCGTCGGTTGAGGGGCGGCCGGCTTGGGGGCTTCGCTGCTGCAGGCGACCAGGACACTGAACACGGTGAGCAAAACAAGTGGTCGTAACTGCATGTACGGCTCCAGAAAAGGACAAAATCCGTGGCTTGAAATATAAGAAACATATAGGCCTGCCTATATACCGTAAAGGCTATGGCTTGTCTTGCCACAGGGATGCGCTACCATGGCCCTCCCTTTTTTTGTTGCCTGCCACCATGCACTGTCCCTTCTGCGGTGCCAACGACACCAAGGTCATTGACTCGCGTCTGGTCGCCGAGGGCGATCAAGTGCGTCGCCGGCGCGAATGCCTGGCCTCTGGCTGCGGTGAACGTTTCACCACCTTCGAAACCGCCGAACTGGTATTGCCGCGCCTGATCAAGTCCGACGGCAGCCGCCAGCCTTTCGACGAAGAAAAACTGCGCGCCGGTATGCAGCGCGCCCTGGAAAAACGCCCGGTGAGTGTCGAGCGGCTGGAGGCGGCGCTGGCGCATATCAAGCACAAGCTGCGCGCCACCGGCGAACGCGAGGTCAAGAGCCTGGTGGTGGGAGAGCTGGTGATGGGCGAGCTGCAAAAGCTCGACGAAGTCGCCTATATCCGTTTCGCCTCGGTGTATCGACGCTTCCAGGACCTCAACGAGTTCCGCGAAGAGATCGACCGCCTGGCCCGTGAGCCGGTCAAAGAATGAACCCACTTTCTGCTGAACAGGCTGTGCTGGACGCCCATTACATGGCCCGCGCCCTCGAACTGGCGCGCAACGGCCTGTACACCACCCACCCCAACCCGCGTGTGGGCTGCGTGATTGTCCGCGCTGGGCAGATTGTCGGCGAAGGCTGGCATGTGCGCACCGGCGAGCCCCATGCGGAAGTGCATGCCTTGCGGGCTGCCGGTGACAAGGCGCGCGGCGCCACGGCGTACGTAACCCTCGAGCCCTGCAGCCACTACGGCCACACCCCGCCGTGCGCCGATGCGCTGGTGAGTGCCGGGCTGGCGCGGGTGGTCGCAGCGATGCAGGACCCCAACCCGGAAGTCGCCGGGCGCGGCATGCAGCGCCTGGCCCAGGCCGGGATCGTGGTGCGCAGCGGCGTGCTGGAAGGTGAAGCCAGGGCCCTGAATAAGGGCTTCCTCAAGCGTATGGAGCATGGCCTGCCGTTTGTGCGGGTCAAGCTGGCGATGAGTTTGGACGGCCGCACTGCCATGGCCAGCGGCGAAAGCCAATGGATCACCGGCCCCGCCGCCCGCGCCGCCGTGCAGCGCCTGCGTGCCGAGGCCAGCGTGGTGCTGACCGGTGCCGACACCGTATTGGCCGACGGCGCACGCCTGACCGTACGCGCCGCCGAACTCGGCCTGGACGACGCCACCACGGCCCTGGCCATGTCGCGCCCGCCGCTGCGTGTGCTGATCGACGGCCGTTTGCGCGTGCCGCTCAACGCACCGTTCTTTAAAGCCGGCCCGGCGCTGGTCATCACCTGTGTCACTGCGGAAAACCAGTTCCCCCGTGGCCCCGAGTGCCTGGTGGTGCCGGGCGTGGACGGCCAGGTCGACCTGCGCTCGGCGCTGGTGGCGCTGGCCGCCCGTGGCGTCAACGACGTACTGGTGGAAGCCGGCCCAAGCCTGGCGGGCGCGTTTGCCCAGCAGGGCCTGGTGGACGAATACGTGATTTTCGTCGCCGGCAAGTTCCTCGGCTCCGCTGCCCGGCCTTTGCTGGACTGGCCACTTGAGAAGCTGGCCGACGCTCCCCAACTCAAGATCACTGAAATGCGCGCTGTAGGCGACGACTGGCGAGTCACTGCCATCCCTGTGCCAGCAGCGAGCGTATAATTCTGACCGGGCGCTCAAGTGCCCGCACCGTTTTCCAGGAGAAGGCCATGTTCACCGGCATTATCGAATCCATCGGCAGCATCCGCGCCATGACCCCCAAGGGCGGCGACGTGCGCCTGCTGGTTGAAACCGGCAAGCTCGACCTCGGCGACGTCAAGCTGGGCGACAGCATCGCCGTCAGCGGCGTGTGCCTGACCGTCGTCGAACTGCCGGGCAACGGCTTTGCCGCCGACGTCAGCCGGGAAACCCTGGACTGCACCGCGATGAACGACCTCAAGGCCGGCAGCCCGGTCAACCTGGAAAAAGCCCTGACCCCGACCACCCGCCTGGGCGGCCACCTGGTCAGTGGCCACGTCGACGGCGTCGGCGAAGTGGTGGCCCGCAGCGAAAATGCGCGTGCCGTGGAATTCCGCATCCGCGCGCCCAAAGAGCTGGCCAAGTACATTGCCCACAAAGGTTCGATCACCGTCGACGGCACCAGCCTGACCGTGAACGCCGTGAATGGCGCCGAATTCGAACTGACCATCATTCCCCACACCCTGAGCGAGACCATCATGGCGTCGTACCAGCCTGGTCGCCGGGTGAACCTGGAAGTCGACTTGCTTGCCCGTTACCTGGAGCGCCTGCTTATGGGCGATAAGGCCGCAGAGCCTGCCGCCGGTAACATCACTGAAAGTTTTCTGGCCGCTAACGGCTACCTGAAATCCTGACCAAGGGGGTGCCCTGTGGCGCTCAATAGCATCGAAGAACTGGTTGAAGACATCCGCCAAGGCAAGATGGTCATCCTGATGGATGACGAAGACCGCGAAAACGAAGGCGATATCATCATGGCCGCCGAGGCCTGCAAGCCTGAGCACATCAACTTCATGGCCAAGCATGCCCGTGGGTTGATCTGCATGCCCATGAGCCGCGAGCGCTGCGAGCTGCTCAAGCTGCCGTTGATGGCGCCGCGCAATGGTTCAGGGTTTGGTACCAAGTTCACCGTATCGATTGAAGCGACCACCGGCGTCACCACCGGCATTTCCGCCGCCGACCGTGCCCGTACCGTGCAAGCCGCTGCCGCCAAGGACGCCAAGGCCGAAGACATCGTCAGCCCCGGCCACATCTTCCCGTTGATGGCTCAACCGGGCGGCACCCTCGCTCGCGCCGGCCACACCGAAGCCGCCTGCGACCTGGCGCGCATGGCCGGTTTCGAGCCCTGCGGCGTGATCTGCGAAGTGATGAACGACGACGGCACCATGGCCCGCCGCGCCGAACTCGAAGCCTTTGCCGCCGAACACAACATCAAGGTCGGCACCATTGCCGACCTGATTCACTACCGGATGATCCACGAACGTACCGTTCAGCGGATTGCCGAGCAGCCACTGGACAGCGAACTGGGCCAATTCAATTTGGTGACCTACCGTGATTCGGTGGAAGGCGACGTGCACATGGCCCTGACCCTGGGCAGCATCTGCGCCGACGAGCCGACCCTGGTGCGCGTGCACAACATGGACCCGTTGCGCGACCTGCTGATGGTCAAGCAACCGGGCCGCTGGAGCCTGCGCGCCGCCATGGCTGCGGTGTCCGAGGCCGGCAGCGGTGTGGTGCTGCTGCTGGGTAACCCGGTGGATGGCGACGTGTTGCTCGCACATATTCGCGAAACCGCCGAGCAGACCCAGGTGAAAACGCCGACCACCTACAGCATCGTCGGCGCCGGTTCGCAGATCCTGCGTGACCTCGGTGTGCGCAAAATGCGCCTGATGAGCGCACCGATGAAATTTAATGCGATATCCGGATTCGATCTGGAAGTTGTAGAATACGTGCCCTCCGAATAAAGGCCGGCGCTTTTTGCCCCTTGTTCGCGGTTAAATCATCACTGAGGGACGCACTTTTCGCGTCCCGGCTCTTTAAGAGATTTGTCGAATGACCCTGAAGACCATCGAAGGTACCTTCATCGCCCCCAAAGGCCGCTATGCCCTGGTGGTTGGCCGCTTCAACAGCTTCGTGGTTGAAAGCCTGGTAAGCGGTGCCGTGGATGCCCTGGTTCGCCACGGTGTGAGCGAGAGCGACATCACTATCATCCGCGCCCCTGGCGCCTTCGAAATTCCACTGGTTGCGCAAAAAGTTGCTCAGCAGGGTGAATACGCGGCGATCATCGCCCTGGGCGCGGTCATTCGTGGCGGTACTCCGCACTTCGAATACGTGGCCGGCGAATGCACCAAGGGCCTGGCCCAGGTGTCCATGGAGTTCGGCGTGCCAGTCGCTTTCGGCGTACTGACCGTGGACTCCATCGAGCAAGCCATCGAGCGTTCCGGCACCAAGGCCGGCAACAAAGGCGCTGAAGCTGCCCTGTCCGCCCTGGAAATGGTCAGCCTGCTGTCGCAGTTGGAGGCCAAGTGATTTCCGACGAGAGCGATTGCTTCAACCCACGCGACGAGCGCCCAGCGGACGCCGGCAAGCCGTCGAAAAGCGAAAAGCGCCGTGCTGCCCGCCAGCTCGCCACCCAGGCGCTGTACCAGCGTCACATGGCTGGTACCTCGCTGAACGAGATCGAAGCGCAGTTTCGCGTCGATAACGACTTCACGTTTGCCGACCAGAGCTACTTCCACGACATCCTGCACGGCGTTCCGGCCAACCTGGCCGAGATCGATGCGGCATTGACGCCGTGCCTGGACCTGACCCTCGAAGAACTGGACCCGGTTGAACTGGCTGTACTGCGCCTGTCCACCTGGGAGCTGCTCAAGCGCGTCGACGTGCCGTACCGCGTGGTGATCAACGAAGGCATCGAACTGGCGAAAGTCTACGGTTCGACCGACGGTCACAAGTTCGTCAACGGCGTGCTCGACAAGCTGGCCCCGCGCCTGCGTGAAGCCGAAGTGAAGGCGTACAAGCGCTAACCTGCGCTTGAGTCCTGAATGGGCGAGTTCGAGCTGATCCACCAGTACTTCGCCGCCGCGCCGTGCGCACAGGGCGGCGAGGGCATTGCCCTGGGGATCGGCGACGACTGTGCCCTGCTGGCGCTCCCCGCCGGGGAGCAACTGGCAATTTCCACCGATACCTTAGTGGCCGGCGTGCACTTTGCCGACCCCTGCGACCCGTTCCTGCTCGGCCAGCGCTCGCTGGCCGTGGCGGTCAGCGACCTGGCCGCCATGGGCGCCCACCCCCTCGCGTTTACCCTCGCACTCACTACGCCGACCGTCGATGCCGATTGGCTGCAACGCTATGCCCAGGGGTTGAACGCCATGGCGCAAAACTGCGGTGTGGGCCTGGTGGGCGGCGACACCACGCGCGGTCCGCTGAGCCTGACCCTGACCGTGTTTGGTCGTGTCCCGGCCGGTCAAGCGTTGACCCGCAGCGGCGCACAGCCGGGCGACCTCTTGTGTGTCGGCGGCGAGTTGGGTAATGCCGCCGGTGCCTTGCCGCTGGTATTGGGGCAGCGCAGCGCCGATGCCGCGATTGCCGACCCGCTGCTGGCCCATTACTGGTCGCCACAACCGCAGTTGGCCTTGGGCCTGGCTCTACGGGGCAAGGCCACATCGGCGATGGATATTTCTGACGGTCTTCTGGCCGATTGCGGGCATATCGCCAAGGCCTCGGCTGTCAGCCTGTCGATCGAGCGCCAGAAGCTGCCGCTGTCCCAAGCGTTGCTGGCGTTTGTCGGTGATGACGAGGCGCGGGTCGCCGCATTGAGCGGCGGCGATGACTACGTGCTGGTGTTCACCCTGCCGCCCGTCGAGTTGGCGCCGTTGCTGGCTGACGGTTGGCCGGTGCATGTTATCGGCCAGGTCCAGGCGGGGCAGGGCGTAACGCTGCTTGACGCTCTCGGGCAAGACATCACCCCGGCCATCCGGGGCTATCAACATTTTTGCCCGGCACCTTGAATCGCGTGCTGCGCTACGCTCTATTACGTCGTTCTGGATGCTGGATTTGCAGGAGATCATCGCCATGGATGTACGCCGCTGGCTGCTGATGCTGCTGTGTGCCCTTCCGGCATGGTCCCAGGCGCAGGAGGTGCCGGTGGTGCCCGGCAAGGTCATGCTGGCCAGCGAGGCCTGGGACGACTACACCAATGCCGACGGCAGCGGCCTGGCCTGGGATGTGTTGCGGCACGTCTTCGAACCGGTCGGGATCACCCTGCAAACCCGCATTGAGCCATATACCCGCTCGGTCGGCCTGGCACAGCGCGGTGAAGTGGATGGCTGGGTCGGTTCCTACCGCGATGAAGTCAAGGGTGTGCTCTACCCGCACTGGAACTTCGATTCCGACCCCATCTACGCCCTTGGGCTGGCGACCTCGCCGATACCGAGCGCCGCGACGCTGGGGGATTATCGCCTGGCCTGGGTGCGGGGCTACAAGTACGAGGCGTATTTGCCCCATGTGCGCCGTTTCAATCAGATCCAGCGGCGCGATGGTATCTTGCCGATGCTGCAGCACGGTCGTGTCGACTTCTACATTGATGCGCTCACCGAAGCCCGATACATCCTCAGTCAGGCGGATGTCCCGTCCCAGTTCCGACTTACCCACATCATTGACCTGCCGCTCTACGTTGGTTTTGCCGATACCGAGCGTGGGCGGGCATTACGCACCGTGTTTGACCAGCGCATGGCGGTCCTGGTGAACAGCGGCGAGCTGAAGCCGATTTTCCTGCGCTGGAAACTGCCTTATCCGTTCTGACCTGCATAGAACCGGGACGAAGGCCAATCAAACCGATTGATCTTTATCAGCGATAATTCAGCTTAAGCGTCTGTAGGAACCTGCTGTTACAATGCCCGCCTCTGTGAAATCTGAAATCAGGAGCACACGGTGCCCGTCGTTTTCGTCGCTGCTTCCAAGCTGCCTACCCCTTTTGCCACGTTCACCATGAGCGGCTTTCTCGAAGAAGCCACCGGGCGCGAGCACGTTGTGCTCAGCCTCGGCGATATCGCCGATGGCGCACCGGTTCTCGGTCGCGTGCACTCCGAGTGCCTGACCGGCGATGCGCTGTTCAGCCAGCGCTGTGACTGCGGCTCGCAACTTGAAGCGGCGATGCGCGCCATTGCCCGTGAAGGCCGTGGGGTGCTGTTGTACTTGCGTCAGGAAGGCCGTGGCATTGGCCTGCTGAACAAGATTCGCGCCTACGAGCTGCAAGACGGCGGCGCCGATACCGTCGAGGCCAACGAGCGCCTGGGCTTCGCCGCCGACCAGCGTGACTACGCGATCTGCCTGCCGATGCTGGAGCACCTGGGCGTGAAGTCCCTGCGCCTGATGACCAACAACCCGCGCAAGGTCAAAGCCTTGACCGAGATGGGCATCACCGTGGCCGAGCGCGTACCGCTGCACACCGGGCACAACCCGCACAACAAGCTCTACCTGGCGACCAAGGCCAGCAAGCTCGACCACATGATGGGCAACGAGCATCAAGGCGAGGTCGACCGCGCGTGACCCGTGGCCAGGTGAAACGGCGACTGTCCTTCAGCTGGTGGCAGTACCTGGCCCTGGCGCTGCTCCCGCTGTTCGTGATCAACCTGGTGTTTGGCCAGGCCGAGCCCTTGTTGCCGGTGCTGGCCATGCCGTTCTTCATCGCCGGCGTGGCGTCGATGTTTCTCAGCCTGCGCTACTTCAACGGCTATAAACACGCCCTGATCGCCACCTCCAAAGCCCTCGATACCGCTGAAGAACCGGCTGCCTGGATCACCCTGGCGGCCCGTCGGCGCACGGCCTTGATGGTGGCGGCCGTGCCGGCGTGGGTGGGCGCACTGGCGGTGTTCGTCGGCCTGGAGGCGGTGCCGCTTTTCCTGTTGGCGCTGTCGACGACGGTGCTGTTTTACCTCTACCGCATCCCGCGTCAGTTGGGATGATGCGCCGCTGGCTGGCGATTCTGCTGCTGGCATTCAGTGCCCAGGGCCTGGCGGTCGAACGGGTCGTGAGCCTGGCGCCCTCCCTGTCTGAAATCGTGGTTGAGCTGGGTGCTACCGACCTGCTGGTGGGCGTGCTCGATGGCGGTGAGCGGCCAGCGGCGCTGGCGAACGTGCCGTCGGTTGGGCGTTATGGGCAGTTGGACATGGAGCGCCTGCTGAGCCTCAAGCCCGACCTGATCCTGCTCTGGCCCGGCAGCGTCGGCCCCGCCCAGCGCGAGCAACTGCAGCGCCTGAATATCCCGGTGTATGTCGCCGAACCCCATAGCCTTGAACAAATGACCACCCAGGTCCAGGCCATCGCCGAGCAATTGGGCCGTGCCGACGCCGGCCGGCAATTGGCCGCGCACCTGCGCCAGCGCCTGGCGCAGTTGCGTCAGCGTTATCAGCGGGCCGAACCGTTGCGGGTGTTCTACCAGGTGTGGAACCAGCCGCTGTACACCGTGGGCGGCGGCCAGATCATCAGCGACGCGCTGAGCGTGTGCGGTGCGCGCAATGTGTTTGACGACCTGAAGCTGCCCGCGCCGCAGGTCAGCATCGAGTCGGTATTGCAGCGCAATCCCGAGATGATCCTGGTGGGCGATCAGGCTCAGAGGGAAGCCTGGAAGATCTGGCCAGCGATGGCGGCGCGGGTGCGGCTGGTTCCGGATAAAGGCCTGGAACGGCCCAGCGGGCAGATGCTGGAAGCGCTGGCGCGGCTGTGTCAGGTGATCGCTCCGAGCCGTTGAGACCAGTCCAGGCGACAATCAGATTTCAGGTGTCCAGGTCACGCCAAACATCCACATCCGGCCTTCTTCACGGTAATCGTGATTGTTGACGAATGCCGGATCGTTGTAGCTGTAGCGCGCCCGCGCATAAGACTTGTCCAGCAGGTTGTCGACCTTCAGCGACAGCCCCACTTCCCGCGTCACCGCCCAACTGCCGCGCAGCCCGAGCAACCCATAGCCGCCCAGGCGCTGGGTGTTGGCTTCATCGTCATAGCTGTGGCTGATCGCCTGCCAACTGGCGCCCACGCCCACCTGGTCGAATTGCCGGTCCAGGTCCAGGCTCAACGTACGCCGCGCCCGGCGGGCCAGGGTGTGGCCACTGTCGCGGTCGCGCGGGTCGATGATCGACAGTCCGAGGTTGCCTTGCCAGCCGAACAGGTCCTGCTTGAGCGCCGCCTCAACACCGTTGATGCGTGCCGACGCCACATTCTGCGGCTTGCCGGTTTGGTCGAGAATGATCGCATCGCTCAAATCGGTGCGGTACAGGGACGCTTCCAGGCGCGTGCTGTCACTCAACTGGCTGCGCCACTGCAGTTCGTAGCTCTTTGATGTTTCGGGCTGCAGGTGGGGGTTGCTGTACTTCGTGTCCGGATAATAGAGGTCGTTGAAGGTCGGCGCGCGGAAGCCTTCGCTGTAGCTCAGCAGCACGTCATTGTCGGGGTTGACCGGCAAGGTCAGGGTGCCGCTCCAGCTGTTCTGCCCGCCGAACTGCTGGTTCTGGTCGTGACGCAGGCCCAGTTCGGTGGAAAACCACGCGCTGTGAAAGCGATGCTGCATAAAGGCGGCGCGGTTCCAGCGGCTGTTTTCGGTAAAGGTGGTGGAGCCGTGGAAGCGGTCTTCGTACCAGTCGCCGCCGAGGATCAGGCTGTTCTGCTCATCCAGCCTCAGGTCGTTCTGCCAGTTGACCGAATCACGGTAGGTGTTGAATACGCTGAAATCCTCGCTGAGGGTGTCGCGCTTGGTGTCGCGGTTCTCGCTGTGGCCCAGCTCCAGGCGCGATTGCCAGTGCTCATTGAGCGTGGCGTCGACATAGCCGCTGGCGCTGCTCACGGCGTAGTCGGTGTAGGGTTTCTGGCTAACGGTTTGCCCGGTGGCGGCGTCGTAGCGGCCGAAGCTGTTGTCGTACTCCGATTTGCCGCGGTTATCCAACAGATTGAAGCCCACCTCCAGTTCATCGCTGAAGGAGTGGCTGAGGTTCAGGCTCACGGACTGGTTGCGATAAGCATCATGGTCACCGTCGCTGGGGAACGACTGGCGGGTTGAGTTGATGCCGGCAGTGTCATCCAGGCTCGCGCCCAGGTTGAAGCGCGTCTGTTTGTCACCGCCCGAAAGGCCAAGGCTGCGCTCCCAGGTGTTGTGGCTGCCGAACCCGAGTTTCACGCGCGGTTGCACGCCTTGCTCGGCATTGCGCCGGGTGAATACCTGGATCACGCCGCCAATCGCGTCGCTGCCGTAGATCACCGAGCGCGAGCCGCGCAGCACTTCCACCCGCTCAATCTGGTCGACGTTGAGGTATTGCAGGCCGCTGTCGCCGGAGGTGGTGTTGGCGATGCGCTGGCCGTCTACCAGCACCAAGCTTTGGGCGGACTTGGTGCCCCGCAGGTAGATGCCCGGCAAACTGCCACGGCCACCGGAGGGTGCGACTTGTACACCGGGCACACGGCTGAGCAGGTCGGTGAGGCTGGTGGGTTGCAGGCGGTCGATGTCGTCGCGGGTGAACACGGTGTTGGCGGCGCTGCTGTCGTTGCGTGCCTGGACCTGGCGGTTGGCGCTGATGACGACGTCGGGGAGTTTCAGGGCGTTGTCGCGGGTGTCGGCGAGCAATTCAGGGGAGGGCAGAAGCAGCAGGGCAAGGTACAGGTGTTTCATGGGCTGTCCATAGCGCTTGAGGATGGCACCAATCAAATGTGGGAGGGGGCAAGTCGAATCGTCGCACCGCCCCTCCCACATTGGGTCCCGGTTTCTACTGGGCCAGCAGCGCCAGGCGCTCGCGCACCGAAGCCTCGATCCCTGCTTCATCCAGCCCGCACTCAGCCAGCATCTGCGCCGGCTTGGCATGTTCGACGTAGGTATCCGGCAAGCCCAGGTGCAGCACCGACCTGAGGATGTTTTCCCGCGCCAGGAACTCACTGACCGCCGCACCGGCACCGCCCATGATGGCGTTCTCCTCGACGGTCACCAGCAGCTCATGACTGCCGGCGATGTCGCGCACCAGGGCTTCATCCAGCGGCTTGACGAAGCGCATGTCGACCACGGTGGCGTCGATCTTCTCGGCCACCTTGAGCGCTTCGGCCAATTGCACGCCAAACACCAGGAACGCGGTCCTGCTGCCCTGGCGACGCACAATGCCCTTGCCGATTTCGATCGGCTCCAGGTCCTTCTCGATCAGCGCGTTGGGGCCGTTGCCCCGTGGGTAACGCACGGCGGCCGGGCCGTTATACAGGTGGCCGGTGCTGAGCATCTTGCGCAGTTCGTTTTCGTCGCTCGGCGTCATCACCAGCATGCCGGGGATGCAGCGCAAGTAGGACAGGTCGAAGCTGCCCGCGTGAGTCGGGCCGTCTTCGCCGACTAGACCGGCGCGGTCGATGGCAAACAGCACGTCGAGGTTCTGCACGGCGACGTCATGCACCAACTGGTCATAACCGCGCTGCAGGAACGTTGAGTAGATTGCCACCACCGGCTTGGCGCCTTCGCAGGCCATGCCAGCGGCGAACGTGACAGCGTGCTGCTCGGCAATGGCCACGTCGAAATAGCGCAGCGGGAAACGCTCGCTGAACGCCACCAGGTCGGAGCCTTCCTTCATCGCCGGGGTAATGCCCACCAGGCGTGGGTCCACGGCGGCCATGTCACACAACCATTCGCCGAACACACCGGAGTACTTCGGCCCGCTGGCTTTTTTCGGCGCAGCGGCGGGGGCGTCCAGGGGTTCCAGCTTGGTGATCGCGTGGTAGCCGATCGGGTCGACTTCCGCCGGGGCGAAGCCTTTGCCTTTCTTGGTGACGATGTGCAGGAACTGCGGGCCCTTGAGGTCGCGCATGTTGCGCAGCGTTGCAATCAGGGTCGGCAGGTCATGGCCGTCGATGGGGCCGATGTAGTTCCAGCCCAGCTCTTCGAACAGCGTGCCGGGGACCAGCATGCCCTTGGCATATTCTTCGGTACGCCGGGCAATTTCCCAGGCGCCGGGCAGACGCGAGAGCACCTTCTTGCTGCCTTCGCGCATGCTGGCATAGGTGCGGCTGGAGAGAATCTTGGCCAGGTAATTGGACAGGCCACCGACATTGCGCGAGATCGACATGTCGTTGTCGTTGAGGATCACCAGCATGTTGGCGTTCACTTCCGGCGCATGGTTCAGCGCTTCGAAGGCCATGCCGGCAGTCAGCGCGCCATCACCGATCACGGCGATTGCCTTGCGGTCGCTGCCTTGCAGCCGGGCGGCAATCGCCATGCCCAGCGCTGCGCTGATCGAGGTGCTGGAGTGGCCGACGCCAAAGGTGTCGTACTCGCTTTCGGCGCGGCGCGGGAAGGCGGCAACGCCGTCCTTCTGGCGCAGCGTGCCCATGCGCTCGCGGCGGCCCGTGAGGATCTTGTGCGGATACGCCTGATGGCCCACGTCCCACACCAGCCGGTCATCCGGGGTGTCGAACACGTAGTGCAACGCGATGGTCAGCTCGATGACGCCCAGGCCGGCACCGAAATGCCCACCGGTCTGGCCGACCGTGTAGAGCAATTCCAGGCGCAACTCATCGGCCAGGGTTTCCAGCTCGGCTTCACCCAGACGACGCAGGCCGTCCGGCGTGGCAGCACGGTCGAGCAGGGGCGTGGACGGGCGCTTGCGGGGAATCTCTTGAAACGTCGTGGGCATCAGGCGAATCGTTATAGGTATAGAAGAGGCGGCAGTTTACCTCAAGCATCGCAAACTGCCCACGCAGAGCGCCGAACTTGGCCGATATGCGGTTGCAATGGCCGCCGTAATCAGTGGCGGCGTTCGACGATATACCGCGCCAGGTCACGCAGTGGCTCGGCCGCCGCGTCGAAAGGTCGCAGGGCGTCCAGCGCCTGGTCGCGTAGTTCCACGGCGTAGGCCTTGGCGGCTTGCAGCCCGAGCAGCGCAGGATAAGTCGGTTTGTCCCGTGCGATATCGGCGCCCTGGCGTTTGCCCAGGGTGGCGGTATCGCTTTCCACGTCGAGAATGTCGTCCTGCACCTGAAACGCCAGGCCAATGGCCCGGGAATAGGTCTGCAGCGCCGCCAATTGCGTGGCTTCGGCATGTCCGCTGGCCAGGGCGCCCAAGTGCACGGCGGCTTCGATCAGTGCGCCGGTCTTGTGGCGGTGCATGTGCTCAAGGGCTTTTTGATCCAGCTTGACGCTGACTGAACCCATGTCGATCGCCTGCCCGCCCACCATGCCCGCAGGGCCGGCAGCCAGGGCCAGTGCGGTGACCATGCGCAGGCGGATCTCGGCGTTGACGCTGCTCAGGCGTGGGTCCAGCAACGCGCTGAACGCCAGGCTCTGCAAGCCATCACCGGCGAGGATCGCATAGGCTTCATCAAAGGCTTTATGGGTGGTGGGCTGGCCGCGACGCAGATCGTCATCGTCCATCGCCGGCAAATCGTCGTGTACCAGGGAATAGGCGTGAATCAGCTCGACCGCACAGGCGGCACCGTTGGCCTGTTCGGCCGGCGCGCCCAGCGCTTCACAGGCCGCATACGCCAGCAACGGGCGCACGCGCTTGCCGCCATTCATCACGCTGTAGCGCATGGCTTCATACAGACGCTTCATTTCCGGGCTTGGCGCAACAAACAAGGGCTCCAGCGCCGCATTCACCCGGGCTTGGCTACTGGCCTGATACGCGTCGATCATTCCGGCTGTTCCGCGTCGAAAGGTTCTTCGGCCAACTCTCCGTCACGCTCCAGTAATACCTGGACCTTCTGCTCCGCCTGCGCCAACGCGCTCTGGCAGTCACGGGTCAGGCCGATGCCTTGCTCAAACGCCGTCAGCGAGTCCTCCAGCGACAACTCGCCGTTCTCCAGACGCTCGACCAATGTTTGCAGGTCGGCGAGGGATTGTTCGAAATCGAGTGCAACTTTTTTGCGGGCCATGGCGGCTATTCCGGTAGACGGTAAACCGGCGCGACACTAGCAGACATGGGGATTCTGGGCAAATGAGTGGGGCGTCACTCGCCCCCTGTATTGACCTGATAACGCGTGCTGCGGCCGCCTCCGGGGAGACGGACCAGGCAGTTTTTTTCCAGCAGGTCCGCCAGGTGTCGCGTCGCTGTCGCCTTGGAGACCTTGGCCACCGCCTGGTACTGCGCCGCGCTGATGCCGTGTTCGAAGCCCTTCTCACCACCGTCGAGCAGTCGATTGAGGACCTTGATCTGTTCAGCCGACAAAGGGAGGTCGCGGTGTTGCTGCCAGAACCGACTCTTTTCCAGCACCCGGTCAATCCGCCCCATGGCCTGCTGCACGCTGCGTAACAGGGTTTTAAGGAACCACTCCAGCCAGGCAGTGATATCCAGGGAGGCCTTCTGGCTGGATTCCAGCGCGTTGTAGTAGCCGGTGCGGTCTTCGAGGATGCTGGCTGACATGGCATAGAAACGGATGGCCTGGTGTTCACCCTGGGCCAGTGCCAAATCGGTGATAGCGCGTGTCAGGCGACCATTGCCGTCATCGAAGGGGTGCAGTGTGACAAACCAGAAGTGCGCGACGCCGGCGCGTACCAATGGGTCCAGTTCCGGCTGATCGCGGCTGGTTTCGAACCACTCCAGGAAATCCGCCAGTGCCTGCTCCAGTCCCAGACGTGGCGGGGCCTCGAAATGCACGGTCGGCCGATCAAGCCGGCCCGACACCACTTGCATCGGCTCATCTCCCCTCAAGGATCCAATATTGAGCGCTCGAGCGGCATAGCCCGCTTCCGGGGCCGGGAACAATAAGTGATGCCAGTTCAATAGGCGGGCGAGGGTAAACGGCTGGGTGAATTGTTGAGTGGCATCCATCATCAACTCGGCGAGGCCTTCGCTGCGGCGGCTTACCTGACCGTCTTCCATCGCTTCCAGGCCCATCCGCCTTGCCAGGGACGAGCGCACCGAGCCGACATTCAACTGCTCACCCTCAATCGCCGAGGACGTCAGGATATTTTGCAGCAGCGCATCCAGTTCATTCTGTGCGCTGACTGCCTGGCTGACGGAGCCGAGCATGCCCAACAACTTGCCCTGGGCTTGTCCGCACTCGCGCAGCAAAGCCGCGAAGCGACCGGGTTGCCAGTGGAAGTGAGGCCAGTCGGCGCGTTGCCAGATCCAGTGCGGATGAGCCATAGTGGGATGCCTGGGGTGCGTGAGCCGAATAAAGAGGTTATTCGGCTCATTTGGTGAGCCGATTGTGCTGCGGATTTGGCTCAGGGTCTAGTCTGGTGATCGGTGTTTTCTGTAGTTTTTGTGATGTGAAATTTTGACTTATGCCCCTAGACCATATGGCTATCAGCAACCATTAGAAGATTACCTATCTGGCATCTAACAGTGGAAGCGTGGTCATTTGTCGTTAGAATATCAAAGGCAATATTTTGGGGTCTCAGCCCGTAATTAGCTCGTAGCTGATTTTTTTGCGAACCTTTAGTGAGTTGTAATACTCGTTGTCCTAGACACCGGACACACAAGTTAATCCCAGCGAGCCTATCTATTGTATGCGATCCATAAACCCCACCTACCCAACAGTGGGTTAACGATTTACCGTGGCATTTCTGGCGAGCAGTTCCACGGCAGCAAGGCTTCATAATCTTCAAGCGACGAAGCCTGAGGCAGCCACGTATAGGGCTCCTGGCCGTTGACCTTGGCGGTCTCGACCAAGCTGTAGATCTTTGCGCTGGCGGCGGCGCCGTTGACGGTATCGCTCGCCAGGCCAAGCAGGGTTGGGGCAGCAAGGTTATTGAACGTCTTTCCCAGGATTTACGCGCAGCCTTCCCGAACATGAAGGGTTTTTCTCCACGTAATTTGAAGTACATGCGTGCCTTTGCCGAAGCTTGGCCGGATTCGGAATTTGTGCAAGAGGTGCTTGCACAATTGCCTTGGTATCACCAACTGGCGCTGCTGGACAAACTCCCTGGCCCCGAAACCCGTCGCTGGTACGTCGGCCAGGCAATTGAACACAACTGGTCGCGCAACACGCTGGTCATGCACATCGAAAACCGTTTGCTGGAGCGCAGTGGTAAAGCTGTCAGCAACTTCGAAATCCATCTGCCCAAACCTCAATCCGATCTGGCGCGTGAATCGCTGAAAGACCCTTACCGCTTTGACTTCCTCAGTCTGACCTTGGGTGCGCAGGAGCGCGATATTGAAAACGCCTTGATCAAGCACGTCACCGACTTTTTATTAGAGCTGGGTGCGGGTTTCGCTTTCGTTGGTCAGCAGGTGTTGCTGGATGTCGGCGGTGACGAGGTCTTCGTTGACCTGCTGTTCTATCACTTGAAGCTGCGCTGCTACGTCGTGATCGAGCTCAAGGCCGGCAAGTTCAAGCCCGAGCATCTGGGCGAGTTGAGTTTCTATCTCGCCGCCGTGGATGCCCAACTTAAGCATCCACAGGATGGCCCGACAATTGGTCTGCTGCTGTGCAAGAGCAAGAACGAAGTGGTAGCCGAATATGCGCTTCGCGATAACAACCGGCCCATAGGTGTGGCGCAGTATCAGTTGGTGGAGTCCTTGCCAGCGGAGCTGCAAACCAGTTTGCCGAGCATAGAGCAGATAGAGCGCGAGCTTGCCAAATAACAACAAAGCCTGCTTTTGAAGGCAGGCTTATCGCGAATCTCGGCTCACTTACTTCTGATGCGCCGTCAACGCCGCATACCCATTCATCAGGTTGCGATAGTTGGGAATGCGCTGGGACAACAGATTGCCCAGGCCTTCGATATCGTTGCGCCAGTCGCGGTGCAGCTCACAGGCTACCGAGAACCAATTCATCAACTGTGCACCGGCCTGGGTCATCCGGCTCCACGCCGCCTGCTGCACCGTGGTGTTGAACGTGCCGGAGGCATCGGTCACCACAAACACCTCGAACCCTTCCGCCAGTGCCGACAAGGTCGGGAACGCTACGCATACATCCGTGACCACGCCGGCGATGATGATCTGCTTGCGGCCGGTGGCTTTGATTGCCTTGACGAAGTCTTCGTTGTCCCAGGCATTGATCTGGCCGGGGCGGGCGATGTACGGCGCGTCCGGGAACATCTCTTTCAACTCCGGTACCAGCGGGCCGTTGGGGCCTTGTTCGAAGCTGGTGGTGAGGATGGTCGGCAGGTTGAAGAACTTGGCCAAGTCGGCCAGGGCCAGCACGTTGTTCTTGAACTCGTTGGGCGAGAAGTCCTGCACCAGGGAAATCAGGCCGGTCTGGTGGTCGACCAGCAGGACTACGGCGTCGTCTTTGTTCAAGCGGTTGTAGGTTGGAGTGCTCATGGTTGAATCCTTTTTTGTTCAGGTTGGTTGGGCGTTGCGTTCAACATGGGCACAGATTAATGGGTGGATGCTGGGGGATAAATCGGCTGGAATGGGTAATACCGTCAACTCAAAGGCGACAATTCATGGATTGTCAGTAGGACTGATCCTTTTAGCGGTCGGGAAGGTAAGTCAAAAAATCTCACGCGTGAGCTATTGAGTGTGGCAAAAAATGCCTGTAGATTTTCTCACGCGTGAGTTTTTCACAGCGAGGTCAGTACCATGGAAAGCAGCTCTCCATCGAGTCCGCCTAAAGGGCCCGATACCGATTCAGCAAGCCTCAAGGGAGAGCGCTTGAAGCCGTCCGCCAAAAAGCCATCGAGCTTTTACATGAAGCAGATGCGTGCAGGCCTGGCGGCCGCCGGCTACGTGAAACACGAGACTTGGGTGCTTCCCGAAAACCGAAGCCTGCTCAAGCAGATGGAGAAACAGCTTCGCCAGCCGATTCTGGCTGGCTCATTCATGTCGGAGAATTTCATGAGCGCAGGTACCAACTGGAATATCGATCGCCTCTTCACCGCTCTTCAGGCCCTGGACGACGTGGTGTCCAAGGACATTACGCTTTCTCTGGTTCAAGGCTCCGAGTCCAGCATCAAGCTGGAAATGAACGACTTCGGTGGCCTGCCGATTTACATCGCGGTGGTGGGCGAGCAGATCATCGTTGACACCGTGCTGGTCGATGTCGAGTCCATCAACGATGTCGCTAAATTCAATGACGCGGTGTTGCGCAGCCGGGAAATGTTCCCGCTGTCCTCCATCGGCATCGAGTCCATGCCTAACGGGCAAGTGGTCTACAACATGTTCGGTGCATTGAGCTCCGACTCCAGCCTGACCAATATCGTCACCGAGGTGAAAACCCTGGTCGACAACGTGCAGCGCGCCAGCGAAGCCTTCGAACGTTTCTTCAATTAAGTATTCGGGAGTATCCAATGACTCAGTCCATCTGGAGCAAATTGTTCACCGCGCTGCGTGGCGGTGCCAACGAAGTCGGCGAATCGATCGTCGACCAACAGGCCCTGCGCATCCTCGATCAGGAAATCCGCGATGCCGACACCGCGCTGGCCAACGCCAAGCGTGAGCTGGTGAGCATCATGGCCAAGCACAAATTGGCGACTGATCGCGTCAATGAGTACGACGCCAAGATCAAGGACCTGGAGTCCAAGGCCGTAGCTGCCCTGCAGGCCAATCGTGAAGACCTCGCCCTGGAAGTGGCCGAAGCCATCTCGACCCTGACCAACGAGCGGGATGTCGAGCATAAGCAAGCCACCGAGTTCGGTGGCTATGCGGAAGGCATGCGCAAGGACATCACCAAGGCCGAAAGCCGGATCAAAAGCCTGCGTCAGCAAGTGGACATGGCCAAGGCGCGCGACAGCGTACAGAAGGCCCAGGTCAGCGCCTCCATCGCCAGCGGCGGTGCCAACGGCAAGCTGGAAACCGCCGTCGGTACGCTGAATCGTTTGCAGGCCAAGCAGCAGCAACGCGCCGCTGAACTGCAAGCCCAGGATGAACTGGCAGATGCATCGACCGGGACCGACCTGGAGCGCAAGCTGCGCGACGCCGGCATCACGCCGAACGAAGGCAGCGCCAATGCGATTCTGGAGCGTTTGAAGCAAAAATCGGCCGAGTAAGCAACGTCGCCGCAGGAAGGGCAGTGTCTGCCCTTCTTTTTTTACGTCGAGGTCAGGATGGGCGCCCTGAAGGGTTTCAAGACAATCGCAGGCCTGGCGCTGTTCATGGTCGCGCTGCAACTGCTCAATGCAGCGACCGGTTACAGCCTGATGGCGTTCGGCCTGATCCCGAGAACGCTGCAGGGGCTGCCGGGCATCCTCACCTCACCGTTTTTGCACGGCTCGTTCGCCCACCTGAGCGCGAACCTGGTTGCCTTTTTGATCCTGGGCACCCTGGTGATTATCGAAGGGCTCAATCGGTTTGTGACCGTCAGCGCGATCATCATCCTGCTGGGCGGTTCGCTGGTCTGGCTGTTCGGTTTTGCGGGTGTGCACGTGGGGGCCAGCGGCTGGGTGTTCGGGTTGTGGGCCTACCTGTTGTCTCGCGCCTGGTTCCGCAGGAGCTGGAGCAACCTGATCACTGCCGGTGTGGTGGCGGTACTGTATGGCGGACTGGTCCTTGGCTTCCTGCCTCGCCAAGGCGTTTCCTTCGAAGGGCATCTGTTTGGTGCCTTCGCCGGATTTATTGCCGCCAAGGTACTTCTCTCTCAACCACGCAGCAGGTTTAATGCCGGCTGAACGCACTTGAGCACCCAGGGAGTCAGGGACGCAATGCCGATTTTTCTTTTGTTGCGCAGGTACGCCGCTTCCCTCTTTCACCGCTTCGGCTGGGCAGGCCTGGTCATCGCCTTGGGGGTACACCTGAGCACGGCTTATCTGGGCCTGGTGGTTCTGGGCGAACAACACCTCACCGCGCCCGCCACGTTCGTTTACTTCTATCTCACCACCACGCTGACCGTCGGCTATGGCGATCTATCGCCGCAGACCTCTTTGGGACGCTTGTTCGTGGCGACCTGGGTCATGCTCGGAGGCATTGCGCTGCTGACGGCAGCCATCGGCAAAACCACCAGCACTGTCATCGATGCATGGAGAAAAGGCATGAAGGGCAAAGGCGATTTCACCGGCAAAATCGGCCATACCGTGCTCATTGGCTGGGAGGGCGCGTCCAGTGAACGGGTCATCGAGTTGTTGCTGCAAGACGAAACCTCGAACGACAACCTGATCGTCATCTGCGATTGCACCCTCGAAGAAAACCCGATGCCGGGCAAGGCGGCCTTTATCCGGGGTGAGAGCTTGTCCTCCACAGCGCTGTTGCTGCGTGCCGGTGTGCCCGGTGCCGAGCGTGTGCTGGTGCGAACCCCGTCTGACGATCTGACGCTGGCCACCGTGCTGGCGGTGAATCAATTGAATCCGGTCGGGCATGTGGTCGCCCACTTCAATGCAAGTGAGATCGCCGCACTGGCCAGTTCCTACGCCCCCAGCCTGGAATGCACCTCAAGCATGGCTATCGAAATGCTGGTGCGCGCCTCTCAGGACCCGGGCTCGTCGGTGGTCATTAATGAGCTACTGTGCGTGGGGCAGGGGGCCACCCAATACTTGATGAGATTGCCCGAGGCGTTTGAAGCCACGTTCGGCGATCTGTACACCCAGATGAAAGAACGCCACAACGCCACCCTCATCGGCTATCGCGCCAAAGGTGCCCCGCAACCGTCGATCAACCCGCCCAGTGCCACGCGCGTTGAAGGCGGCGAGCTCTTCTACATTGCCTCCACCCGCCTCAAGGAAATCTCCAATGGGATGGTTTAAACAGTTGATGGGGCTTGAGGCCCCGCAAGCGAATACACACTCGAAAGGCGCCGCCGAACCGCTGGCGACCACCGGGCCGCTTGGCCTGGCGCCGGGCAAAGGCGTGATATTCGACACGACCCTGAAGTTGTTGCTCGAAGGGAAGACCACGGTGGTTATCCCCGGCTCCCAGGAAATCTGGAGTAACGGCACCGTTGACCTCGGGCAGTCGACCTGGCTGTCGCGCTACTACATGAACGACGAAGATTACTGGCTGCAGGTGCACACCACGGGCGACATCGCCGGGCAGGTCGAGTCTGTGATCCTGTTCAACTACCTGAGCTACGTCACTATCAGCAGCGAAGCTGAATTGCGCCGGCTGGCGGGGCCGCAGAGTCCGATCGGGTTGCCGACCTACACCCATAACGGCGTCGAATACGCGCGCGTGTGGGGCAGCGAGGCTGGCCAGACAGAATTGGTGGCCATGAGCGAGCAGGTGATAAACCCCGAGGACTCCTACAGCGTCGAACACCGCTCGATGCTATATGCCCGTGACACCGGCCTGACCGATCGACGGGAGTTTCTGTTGTTCTCTGTCGAAGAAGACGCTGAAGGCACTGTCAGCCTGAGCACCTCCCTGGGCATTTCACTGTACACAACCGACTTGAATGCGCTCTAAAAAAGGAAGAAATCCATGCTAGAAGCTCTCTCCATCTCCCTGAACAAAGCCGCCGTGCTCGGGTTTGTCACCTACATCCTGGGGGCTGCCGTACTGTTTGCGCTGTTCCAGTTCATCTACACCCGCGTCACCCCGCACAAGGAATTCGAGCTGATCCGGGCGGGCAACGTTTCCGCGGCAGTCGCCTTGGGCGGCGCCATCGTCGGTTTCGCCATTCCGGCCAGCAACGTGATTGCCTATTCGATCAGCATCCTCGACTTCGTCGTCTGGGCGGTGATCGCAGCCGTCGTCCAACTGTTGGCGTTTCTGCTCACCAGTCTCGTGCTCAAGGGCACTTCCGAGCGCATCAAGAGAGGCGAGCTCGCAGCGGGCATCTATGTGGCGGCGGTGGCCATCAGCGTCGGCATGTTGAATGCCGCCTGCATGACACCTACCCAGAACTGATTGCGCACGGAGCTCCCGATGAAACGAAGCAAGTACGTCCAGCTTTCGCTGGCAGCGTCGGTCGCCATGGCGATATCCGGTTGTGGGCCGACGGAAAAAACCTACGATTTGCAGAAGAAGTACAACTTCCAGTCGGTGCAGCAATGCGCCAATGAAAAACTGCCGGTGGACGTCTGTTCGGACGCCTACATGACGGCCCTGGCCGAGCATCGCCGCATCGCCCCGGTATACGCCAGCCAGGCCGATTGCGATGCCGACTTTGTCGCCGGCTGGTGCCAGCTGGACTCCAATGGCCAGTTCATTCCCAAGCTGGGCGGTTTCGAACTGACCGCCGAAGGCCAGGTGACACAATCCCAGGTAGACGCGGCCAACGCCCAGGCAAGCGGCGGCTCCGGCTTCTCCACTAGCAGCCTGCTGACCGGTCTGCTGATCGGCAACATGCTGAGCAGCAATCGCAACAGCTACCGCTCTGAGCCGGTGTACCGCTATCGCGATGATCGCGGTGAGTACGGCAACTCGACGCTCAACCAGCGCGTCTCCAATGGCGCGACGTTTGGCCGCTCGAATCAAGCCCGGTACGGCAGCAGCAATTACACCAACACGCTGCGCACCTCCAGCCAGTCGAGCTCCGTGGCGTCGGCCACCTCCCGTGGCGGCTTCGGCAGCAAGGCCAGCGCACGCAGCGGCTGGGGCGGTGGCGGGTCGAGCAGTTAAGGAAACCGGGCCATGAAGAAAATCCATTGTGCAGAACGTCATGACTGGAAACAGACGGCTGAAAACCTCGGCTTTCTGTTCCATACCATCGACAACGAACCCTACTGGGACGAGCGCGCGTATTACCAGTTCACGCTCAAGCAAATCGAGCACGACCTCGAAGACCCGACCACCGAGATCCACGACATGTGCATGGACCTCGTCGCCCGCGTGGTCCAGAGCGAAGAGCTGCTCGAACGCCTGAGCATTCCCGCGCCCTTCTTCGACATGATCAAAACCTCATGGCTCGAAGGCCACCCGCACCTGTACGGGCGCATGGACTTCTCCTACAACGGCACCGGGCCCGCCAAGCTGCTGGAACTCAACTACGACACACCGACCAGCCTCTACGAGGCCGCGGCGTTCCAATGGGGTTGGCTCGAGCAATGCATCGAACGCGGCCTGCTGCCCAAGCATGCCGACCAGTTCAACAGCATCGACACCAAACTGCACCAGGCCTTCGCCCAACTGCAAATCAACCAGCCGTTCTACTTCGCCTCGATGAAAGACTCGGTCGAAGACAAAGGCACCACCGACTACCTGCGCCTCGTCGCGGAAAAAGTCGGCATCGAATCACGCCACATCGACATCGAAGACATCGGCCTGACCAGCGAAGGCCGCTTCGTCGACCTCCAGGACCGCTGGATTCCCCACCTGTTCAAACTGCACGCCTGGGAATTCATCTTCCACGAACCCTTCGGCGCCGCGATTGCCGAGAGCGACACCCAGTTTTTCGAGCCTGCGTGGAAATCCATCATTTCCAACAAAGGCATCCTGCCGCTGCTGTGGGAATTCAACAAAGGCCACCCGAATCTGCTCGCGGCCCACCTGGATACCGAGCCGGGTAAAGCTGTGCCGAAGGGCTGGGTGCGCAAGCCATTCTTCTCGCGGGAAGGGGCGAATATCGAGCTGCAAACGGCCGATGGGCTGATTGTTAAGGAGGACGGGCCCTATACGGATGCGCCGTTTATTCTCCAGGAGTTTGCGCCGTTGCCGCGGTTTGGGGACAGCTACACGTTGATTGGGTCTTGGGTGATTGGGGACCAGGCGGCGGGGATTGGGGTGCGGGAGGATAATAGTTTGATTACCAAGGATTCGAGCCGGTTTTTGCCGCATTTGATATTGGATTGAGGCTGGAGCTTAAAGGGCCAGCAGGGCTGATCCCTTTCATTTGCAGGACGTTTCCGAGAGAATTCCAACTGCATTGCGCCAGCGGGAATGGTTGACTAGGCTGCGGATCGTCACTGCCTATTCAGTGATCGGGTTTAGTCGCCCTTACCTCGCTAGGCGCACGCCATCTCAAAGACAGGTGTCTTCTCATCTGCACTTTATGGTGGCTGTGCGCAGGGCACCCTCGGGTGCGCCGGTGCCTAGCGGCCGGTCGACTAACCTGCGTACAGCCGCCACCTCTGATTGTTTAGTCGCGAAAGGACGGTGGTAATCACTTACTGCTAGAGGTTTTGCTATGGATAACGTTATTTCGGATTCACAGTCTTCGCGTGCAACCAATCCATTTGTCGTAAATGAAGAGTTGAGCTTTGAGGATGCCTGGGTGCGTGTGGCTGAGTTGCTGCAGTGTGCGGTGGCTACGTCGCGAGTGCTCGGTGAGCCATTGGGTGCGCCGCAGAGAGCGGTGATGCATTTGGTGGAGATGGCGAAGATGGTGGCGGATCGGGCTGTGGAGTGTATGCAGTCCGCGTGAGGCGACTGAGAGAAGGGCAGGGTATAGCAACCCGCTTTTGATTACTCAATTGTCCAACAGCTTTTGGACAATTGAGTCGCGATACTTATCAGGCATTAAAAAGCCGGCTTGTGGCCGGCTTCTCTGTGACCGCCTCAGCTTGTTTTTGACAAACCTCAGCAGTCTTCAAATCGCTCAGCCCACATTGCGTCGGGCTGAATAGTAGGGGCATCTGCGGGAAATCCTCCGCATCGCCGAGCAGGGTGGATAGCGCAACGCAACCCCCTGCCAAATGTGCGGCGCATGATACCCACATTCACTTCAGTTGCCCACCTCCGGATCCGATTTAGAGCCTTCCCAGCCCAATAAATGCTCATCCAGCGGCACCGGCGGCCTACGGTTATTCAACGTGGACCACCAGAACACCCACCCCACAATCTGGAAGTTCTGCTCAAACCGTTGCTCGTGGGTCAGGTATTCGTCCGGATGTTCACCGGCATTGTGGCTGCGCATGCGCAACCCACCTCCAGGGCGGTTGTAGAGGTATTTGATGCGGAGCATTCCGTCGTGTTCGACCGCGTAGATTTCACCGTCGATGATTTGGGTGCGGCCTTTGTCGATGGCGAGGGTGGCGCCTTGTTGGATGATGTCGATCATGCTGTTGTCGACCATGTAGGCGCCCAGCGCGCGGTCGGGGTTGACGTTGAGGGTTTCGAGGGTGTGCAGGGAAACGCGGATGCGTTCGGTTGAGGTGAAGGTGGGGTGGAGGGGGATCTCCACGTCGATTTTTTCCGGGCGGCAGGCGGGGCCTGTGAGGTATTTGCCAGTTTCTTCGCGGGTGAGGAGTCCTTTCCTGGTGCCGGGGCCTTCCAGCAGGAAGTTGGCCGGTGGGTGTTTGGGGCCTTCGCCGGTGCGTAGCCAACGGCTGGAGATGCACAGCAGTTCTGCGATCTCGTTGAGTCGGCCCATGGGTACACCGCGTTTGAACCAGTTGTTCACGTGTTGAGGCGTGACACCACGGTTCTTGGCGAAGTCGGAGGCGGAAAGATGAACTTCCCGTAATAGCGCTTTTAAGCGATCACCTGATGTATTCATAAACGCAGAGTTTACTGGCCGAGAAAACACATCAAATAAACCATGCGTTGAGTTAGGCCTGTAGGTTTTTGCTTAGTTGTGGCTTATTACTTCGGAATTCACAGATGATTAAACTAAGTTTATAAGATGTTGAACTTGTCGTTTAATTTTTCCCACAAAAAAAGCCCCAAGTAATCGGGGCTTTTTCAATTGCCGAAGCAATGAGTAGCCGGTATCAGCCTTTGTAGGCAGCGACCGACTTCATGATTTCGGCGCGGGCGGCGTCTGCGTTGCCCCAACCGTCGATCTTCACCCATTTGCCTTTTTCGAGGTCTTTGTAGTTCTCGAAGAAGTGCTTGATCTGTTCCAGCAGCAGTGGCGGCAGGTCGGTGTATTCCTTCACGTCCACGTACAGCTGGGACAGCTTGTCGTGTGGCACGGCGATCACTTTGGCATCGCCACCGCCGTCGTCGGTCATGTGCAGGATGCCGACCGGGCGAGCGCGGATGACCGAGCCTGGGGTAACCGGGTAAGGGGTTACGACCAGCACGTCGAGGGGGTCACCGTCGTCGGCCAGGGTGTTCGGGATAAAACCGTAGTTGGCCGGGTAGAACATCGGGGTGGCCATGAAACGGTCAACGAACAGGCAGTCGCTGTCTTTGTCGATTTCGTATTTGATCGGCGCGTGGTTGGCCGGAATCTCGATGGCGACGTAGATGTCGTTCGGCAGGTCTTTGCCAGCCGGAATCTTGCTGTAGCTCATTGGGCGTTGCCCCCGTAGTTGGCCATATGACATGGCCGGATTGGCCTAAAAGTGGCGGCGATTATAGGCATATTCTGCCGGCGATGCCATGCGCCAGACGTCGTACGGTCATTCGCCTTGTGGCTGATAACGCGGGTCGTGCGCTTGCAGTTGGGTCAGGCGGGCCAAGGGATCCTGGCGGTAAAAGCGGCTGAGTTGGGCGTACACCTGTGGATAACTATTGACGAGTAAATCCGGGGCGCTGAAAAAATATTCGCTGGTGACCGCAAAGAACTCCGCCGGGTTTTCCGCCGCGTACGGGTCTATCTCCGTCTCGGCGTCGGGGTTGGCGTCCAGCTGGCGATTGAGGTCGTCATAAGCACCCTGCATCACGCTGGCCCACTCCTGCACGCGCATGTCGGGGTGCAGTGGCGGCAGGCCATTGGCGTCGCCGTTGAGCATGTCGAGTTTGTGGGCCAGTTCGTGGATCACCAGGTTGTAGCCTTCCCACTGACCGCTGGCCAGTACGCCGGGCCAGGCAAGAATCACCGGGCCTTGCTGCCAGGCTTCGCCGCTGTGTTCGCCGTCCCACTCGTGTTCGATGCCGCTGCTGTCGCGATGGCGCTGGGGGCTGAGGAAGTCGTCGGGGTACAGCACGATTTCATGGAAACCCTGGTACCAGTCGAGGTCGCCCAGGTTCATCAGCGGCAGTTGCGCCTGGGCGGCGAGCAGCAGGCGTTGTTCCTGGTGCAGCTCGACGCCGGGCAGGGCGGTGAGGTGTTTTTCGGCGAGGAACACCACGCAGGCTTCGCGCAGCCACTGGTCCTGCTCGGCACTGATGCCGTCGAGGAAGGTCAGGTGGTGGCGCACCCGCTGCCAGGTGTCATCGGCAATCGGGTGCTTGGCCAGCAGGCGTCGGCGCCGCCAGGCGCTGAGGGACCACATGCCGGGTTACTGCGATTTGGCTTCTGAAGACGTGCGACCAAAGCGGCTGCGGAACACGCCAATGATCATCGGCACCAGCGACAGCAGGATGATGAACACCACCAGCAGCGAAAGGTTTTTCTTGATAAATGGCACGTTGCCGAAGAAGTAGCCCAGGGTCACCAGGCCGCCGACCCAGAGAATGGTGCCCAGCACGCTGAAACCGAAGAAGCGTGCATAGGGCATTTTCGCGATGCCGGCAACGAACGGCGCAAAGGTGCGCAGGATCGGCAGGAAACGCGCGAGGGTCACGGTTTTGCCGCCGTGCCTGTCGTAGAAATCGTGGGTCTTTTGCAGGTAGTCGCGGCGGAAGATTTTCGAGTTCGGGTTGCTGAACAGGCGTTCTCCCGCCGTTCGCCCGATCACATAATTGGTACTGTCGCCGAGGATTGCCGCCAGCATCAGCAGCCCGCCCAGCAATACCGGGTCCATGCCACCGCCTGCTGCCACGGCGCCGGCGATAAACAGCAACGAATCACCTGGTAGGAACGGCATGACCACCAGGCCGGTTTCGCAAAAGATGACCAGGAACAGAATGGCGTATATCCACGGACCATAATTGGTTACCAGCATGTCGAGGTACACGTCGAGATGCAGGATAAGGTCGAGCGGGTTGAAATCCATGGATGGCACCTGTGTGAACGGCCCGACTCGGCAGGCCTGTGCGGAAGCTCGGGTAATAAGGCTACACGTGTATGTAGTGTTTCTTACAACCCTGAAAGGTCCGCATTATACGGATTGAGAGGTGAAAAGCGTGTTGGTTTTGTAGCGGGGGATGTCGCGGGGGGGGGGTCCACAGATCGCCAGAAAGGCACTGTGGGAGCGAGTTTGCTCGCGAAAGCATTCGGTCAGTTATAAATAGTCTGACTGAACAGCCGCCATCGGGGTAGCCCCCTCCCACAAGGTGTCCATGGTGTCAGGGCGTCAGTCTTCGCTGATCGGCAAGGTGTAGTTCTTGAACTCGGTGTCTTCACGAAACCCGATGGACTCGTACGTCTTCTGCGCCACCTGGTTATCACTGCTGGTCGATACCCGCAGCCGCACTGCGTGGGTTTCCTTGGCCATTTTCTTCGCCGTGCGCATCAGGTTATCCGCCACCAGTTGCCGGCGCGCGTCTTCGGCCACATAGATGTCGTTGAGGATCCACACGCGTTTAAGCGACAGCGAGGAAAAGCTCGGGTAAAGCTGGCAAAACCCGAGCACGCGTTTGTCGTCGTCATCGGCTAGGGCCAGGTAGATCACCGACTCCTTGCGGCGCAGGCGCTTTTCCAGGAAGGCCCGTGACGAATCCGGAAAGGGCAGGGCCCCGTAGAACTCGCGGTACTTGACGAACAACGGGGTCAACAGGTCCAGGTGTTCCAGGGTCGCTTGAGTAATCCGCATGCCAGGCCTCAACTTCCAAATGGGGTATGACCACACGAGCGGCCGTGACTTGATGCTGCCTAAAGGCGCGAAAAAGCGCAATCGTGCCGGGATCAGTCGGTGGGTGGGCTGAGCAGGAAATTGCCCTTCATCAGGTCCGGGTCGTCGGATTCAAGGGTCTGAACCTGCGCCTCGTCCTTCAGGTTGACCCCCGACAGCTGCCGGCGACACGCCTCTCGCATCAAGTACAGCAGGCGATGGGCCGCCATGCCATAGCTCAGGCCTTCCAAGCGCACATTGGAGATGCAGTTGCGATAGGCATCGGTGAGGCCGACCTTGGGGTTGTAGGTGAAGTACAGCCCCAAACTGTCCGGCGAACTGAGCCCCGGCCGTTCGCCGATGAGGATCACCACCATCTTGGCGCCGAGCAGTTGCCCGATTTCATCCGCGACCGCCACGCGGCCCTGTTCCACCAGGATCACCGGCGACAAGGACCACCCTTCAGCGTGGGTCTGCTCTTCCATGCGCGTCAGAAACGGCAACGTATGTTTATGTACTGCCAGCGCCGACAGACCGTCCGCCACCACGATCGCCAGGTCCATGCCGCCCGGATGCTCAGCCGCGTAATCCCGCAGGCTTTGGGCCGATTCGTCACTCAAGCGCCGCCCCAAATCCGGGCGTTGCAGGTAGCTGTGCCGGTCGGTTGCCGCGCTGTGCAGCAACAGGCTATCGCGCCCACGCTCGGCCAACTGACTGCTCAGGCCTGCATGGTCGAAGGGCAGGTGCACCGCGTCCCGTGCCTGGGCGTGGGCAAATTGGAAATCAAGTTGGGCGTTGGTGGGAATGCTGGTGCCGGTGCGGCCCAGGGCAATTCGCGCCGGGGTCAGGCGGCGCAGTTCCAGCCACGGGTTTTCAGGCAGGTCGAGTTGCACGGGCGGCTCCTTCATCCCAATTGCGCCAGGGCGTGGCGAAACGCCGGTGGCAGGCTGTTGCCGAAGCGCACCTTGCCGTCGGCTTGCGTAAAGATGCCCATTTTGGCCAGCCACTGTTCAAACTCCGGCGCCGGTTTTAAACCCAATGTCTGGCGAGCGTACAAAGCGTCGTGGAACGAGGTGGTCTGGTAGTTGAGCATGATGTCGTCGGAGCCGGGGATCCCCATGATGAAGTTGATCCCGGCGACGCCCAGCAGGGTCAGCAGGGTGTCCATGTCGTCCTGGTCGGCTTCGGCGTGGTTGGTGTAGCAGATGTCGCAGCCCATGGGCACGCCCAGCAGCTTGCCGCAGAAGTGGTCTTCAAGGCCGGCGCGGATGATCTGCTTGCCGTTGTACAGGTACTCGGGGCCGATAAAACCGACCACGGTGTTGACCAGAAACGGCTTGAAATGCCGGGCCACCGCATAGGCGCGGGTTTCGCAGGTTTGCTGGTCGACGCCAAAATGCGCGTTGGCCGACAAGGCACTGCCCTGGCCGGTTTCGAAATACATCAGGTTCTGGCCCAAGGTGCCCCGGTTCAGGCTCAAGCCCGCCTCGTAACCTTCCTGCAGCACGCTCAGGCTGATGCCGAAACTGGCATTGGCCGCCTCGGTGCCGGCAATCGACTGGAACACCAGGTCCAGCGGCACGCCGCGGTTGATGGCTTCGATGGAAGTGGTGACGTGGGTCAGCACACAGGCCTGGGTGGGGATTTCGTAGCGCTGGATGATTGCGTCGAGCATCTCCAGCATGGCGCAGATCGAGGCGATGCTGTCGGTGGCCGGGTTGATGCCGATCATGGCGTCGCCGTTGCCGTAGAGCAGGCCGTCGAGAATGCTCGCGGCGATACCCGCCGGCTCGTCGGTCGGGTGGTTGGGTTGCAGGCGGGTCGACAGGCGTCCGCGCAGGCCCATGGTGCCGCGAAACCGGGTGACCACACGGATCTTCTGCGCCACCAGTACCAGGTCCTGCACGCGCATGATCTTCGACACCGCCGCTGCCATTTCCGGTGTCAGCCCCGGTGCCAATGCGCGTAGGGATTGTTCATCGGCGGCGTCGCTGAGCAGCCAGTCGCGCAGGCCGCCGACGGTCAGGTGGCTGACCACGGCGAAAGCCTGCTTGTCGTGGGTGTCGATGATCAGCCGCGTGACTTCATCGCTTTCATAGGGGATCAGCGCTTCTTCGAGGAAGTGTTTCAGCGGGATATTTGCCAGCGCCATTTGCGCCGCCACCCGCTCACCGTCGTTCTGCGCGGCGACGCCGGCCAGAAAGTCCCCGGAACGCGCGGGACTGGCCTTGGCCATCACGTCCTTGAGGCTGTCGAAGCGGTAGGTCTGTGCACCGACCGCGTGGGAAAAGCTTGCCATACAGTGTCTCCTTGACGACGCGGGCAGGAGAGGAACCCGCGTCGAGGTTTACGGCAGTTAGTGCAAGGCGGCCTCTGCGGCCTGGATCGCGGCGAATTCTTCTTCGGGCGTGCCTGCTACCAAGTGATGCCGGCTGTAGAAAGCAAAGTAAGCAATTAATACTCCATAGATGATCGCGGCGCCAATCACCACCCGTGGATCCACCAGAAAGCCCGCAACGACGGCCACGCAGGCCAGTACCAAGGCGACACCGGACGTGAAGATGCCGCCCGGCGTGCGATAAGGACGGTCCATTTTGGGGCGACGGATACGCAGGGTGATGTGCGCGGCCATCATCAGCACGTAGGAAATGGTCGCGCCAAACACCGCCACCAGGATCAACAGATCCCCCTGGCCGGTCAGCGACAGGCCGAAGCCGATAATCCCGGGGATCACCAGGGCCAGTACCGGGGCCTTGCTCTTGTTGGTCTGGGACAGTTTGCGCGGCAGGTAGCCGGCACGGGACAAGGCAAAGATCTGCCGCGAATAGGCGTAGATAATCGAGAAAAAGCTCGCGATCAAGCCTGCCAGACCGACCAGGTTGACGAAGCTGCCCATCCAGGTCGAACCGCCATAGGACAGCGCCAGCGCTTCCACCAGCGGGTTACCGGATTTGACCAGTGCGTAGGTGCCCGCGCCGCCCGGTGCGATCACCAGGATCAACAGGGCAAAGCTGGTCAGCACCACAATGGCGCCGATCAGGCCCCGGGGCAGGTCGCGCTTGGGGTTCTTGGTTTCTTCGGCGGCCAGGGGCACGCCCTCTACGGCGAGGAAAAACCAGATCGCATAGGGGATCGCCGCCCACACGCCGACATAGCCGAATGGCAGGAAGGTGCTGGCGCCCTTGGCCTCGGTCACCGGAATATCCAGCAGGTTGGCGACATTGAAGTGCGGCACCATCGACACCAGGAACACGCCCAGCGCAATCGCGGCGATGGCGGTGATCACGAACATCAGCTTCAAGGCTTCGCCGACGCCAAAGATATGGATGCCGATAAAGATGATGTAGAACGCCAGGTAAATCATCCAGCCGCCGATGCCGAACAGCGACTCGCAATAGGCGCCGATAAACACCGCGATGGCGGCGGGGGCGATGGCGTATTCGATCAGGATGGCGGTGCCCGTCAGGAACCCGCCCCAGGGCCCGAAGGCACTGCGGGCAAAACCGTAGCCACCGCCGGCGGTGGGGATCATGGAAGACAGTTCGGCCAGGGAAAAGCACATGCACAGGTACATGGTGGCCATCAGCAATGTGGCGAGGAACATCCCGCCCCAGCCACCCTGGGCCAGGCCGAAGTTCCAGCCGGCGTAGTCGCCGGAGATGACGTAGGCAACGCCAAGACCAACCAGCAGGACCCAGCCGGCGGCGCCTTTTTTCAGTTCGCGTTGTTGGAAGTATTGGGAGTCGACTTTTTCGAAGTCGACAGAAGATCCAGTCGGTTCGCTAGGCATGGGAAAGTACCTTTCATTGTTATTGTTTTTTAACTCGGCCTCTGTGTGCCGAATGCAATTGGCAAGTACTTGTGGAGAGCTAAGTGTGGGAGAGGGCAAGCCCCTCCCACATTTGAGTGCATTTCAACTGTGGGAGGGGTTAGTTAGAAGAAGCCCAACGGATTAATGTCGTAGCTCACCAGCAGGTTCTTGGTCTGCTGGTAGTGATCCAACATCATCTTGTGGGTCTCACGGCCCACGCCGGACTTCTTGTAACCGCCAAACGCGGCATGCGCCGGGTACAGGTGGTAGCAGTTGGTCCACACGCGGCCCGCCTTGATCGCGCGGCCCATGCGGTAGGCGCGGTTGATGTCGCGGGTCCACACACCGGCGCCCAGGCCGAACTCGGTGTCGTTGGCAATCGCCAGGGCTTCGGCTTCGTCCTTGAAGGTGGTGATGCTCACTACCGGGCCGAAGATTTCTTCCTGGAACACGCGCATTTCATTGGTGCCCTTGAGCAGGGTCGGCTGGATGTAATAGCCGCCGGCCATATCGCCGGTGAGCTGCTCGACCTTGCCGCCGGTGAGCAATTGCGCGCCTTCGCCCTTGGCAATTTCCAGGTAGGACAGGATCTTGTCGAACTGCTGCTCGGACGCCTGGGCGCCGACCATGGTGTCGGTGTCCAGCGGGTCGCCGCGCTTGATCTGCTCGACCTTCTTCATCACCACTTTCATGAAGTCGTCGTAGATCGACTCTTCCACCAGCGCGCGGGATGGGCAGGTGCACACTTCGCCCTGGTTGAAGAACGCCAGCACCAGGCCTTCGGCGGCTTTCTCGATGAACGACGGTTCGGCTTTCATGATGTCGGCGAAGAAGATGTTCGGCGACTTGCCGCCCAGCTCGACGGTGGACGGAATGATGTTCTCGGCCGCCGCATGCATGATGTGCGAGCCCACCGGGGTGGAGCCGGTGAAGGCGATCTTGGCGATGCGCTTGCTGGTGGCCAGGGCTTCGCCGGCCTCCTTGCCGAAGCCGTGCACCACGTTCAGCACGCCCGGTGGCAGCAGGTCGCCGATGACTTCCAGCAGCACGTTGATGCCCAGCGGTGTTTGCTCGGCAGGCTTGAGCACCACGCAGTTGCCGGCGGCCAGGGCCGGGGCGAGTTTCCACGCGGCCATCAGCAGCGGGAAGTTCCACGGGATGATCTGGCCGACCACGCCCAGCGGCTCGTGGAAGTGATAGGACGCGGTGTGTTCGTTGATCTCGGCGCTGGTGCCTTCCTGGGCGCGGATGCAACCGGCGAAGTAGCGGAAGTGGTCGGCGGCCAGCGGGATGTCGGCGTTGAGGGTTTCACGCACCGCCTTGCCGTTGTCCCAGGTTTCGGTGATGGCCAGCAGTTCGAGGTTCTGTTCGATGCGGTCGGCGATTTTCAGCAGCACCAGCGAGCGGTCCTGGGCCGAGGTCTTGCCCCAGGCGTCAGCGGCAGCGTGGGCGGCGTCCAGCGCCTTGTCGATGTCTTTGGCAGTGGAGCGCGGGAATTCGGCGATAGGCTTGCCGTTGACCGGCGAGGTGTTGGTGAAATAGTTGCCATCGACCGGGGCAACGAATTCGCCACCAATGTAGTTGCCGTACTTGGCCTTGAACGAAACGATCGCGCCTTCAGTACCGGGGTGTGCGTAACGCATGGTGGGTATCTCCTGGCTTTTATGTTTATTGGAGTGCAGCGCGCAAGCGCTTGATAAAGCGTAGAGCAAAGGTTGGGCCACTGCTTTGCAGGCCAGGAAAATCAAGGGCTTGGGGTTTGTTGCAAGGCGTTGCTGTGACACGGGTGGTACAGGCGCTGTGACAGTTTGTGCCATAAACGGTACAGGCCGTGACCGGCGAGTCGGTCCGGGATTGCATTGGCTGGGTGCCTGGGGGATGCTGGTGGCTCTCACGCAGGGAGAATAATAAGAACATGCACAACGATCATTTCAGTCGCCATGCCCAGCAAGTCCTTACTGTGGCGCGTGGGCGCGACCCGTCGAGCGACCCGTCTATCGCCCGCTCCTGGCTGCGCTGCCTGGAGGACTACCACCTCGATCCTGCCCAGACCATCGCCCCTACGGTGCTTGAGCACGGCCGCCTGCTGGAAAGCCGCGAGCGCCTGCAACAGGTGCTGCATATCGCCGGCAGCGAGATGAACAGCCTGCACCAGCAGCTGTCGGGCGCTGGCCACGCGGTGCTGCTGACCGATGCCCGTGGGGTGATCCTCAACTGTGTCACAGCACCGTCCGAGCGCAAGATTTTCGAACGCGCCGGGCTGTGGCTCGGTGCCGATTGGAGCGAAGCGTGCGAGGGCACCAATGGCATCGGCACCTGCCTGGTGGAGCGCCAGTCGTTGACCATTCATCGCGATGAACATTTTCGTGGGCGCCACACCGGGCTGACCTGTTCGGCGAGCCCGGTGTTCGACCCCCACGGCGACCTGTTGGCGGTGCTGGACGTGTCGTCGGCCCGGGAGGAGGTGTCGCGGCAGAGCCAGTTCCACACCATGGCGCTGGTTAACCTGTCGGCGAAGATGATCGAGAGTTGCTACTTCCTGCGTCACTTCGAAAACCATTGGCTGCTGCGCTTTCACCTGCAGGCCGAGTCGGTGGGCCTGTTCAGCGAAGGGTTGTTGGCGTTTGACGGCGAAGGGCGGATATGTGCCGTCAACCAGAGCGCACTCAACCTGCTGGGGCAGGTGCGTGGTGGGTTGCTGGGGCAACCGGTGGAGGCGTTGTTCGAGTGTTCCCTGGACCAACTGCTCGGTCGCGCCAGTGCCAATGCCACCGCCAGTTGGCCATTGCGCACGCGGGATGGTCGGCACTTGTTCGCGGCCTTGCGTGGTCAATCGCGCAGTGTACCTGCGCCCATCGCCAAGCCTGAACCCGTGCGCCTGGCCGGTATCTGCCTGGGCGACCCGGCGCTGCAGATTGACTTCCGTAAAGCGCTGCGGGTATTCGAGCGCGATGTGCCCTTGCTGATCAACGGCGAAACCGGCTCCGGCAAAGAGGCTTTCGCCAAGGCGGTGCATCACGCCAGCCAGCGTGCCGACAAGGCGTTCGTTGCCCTCAACTGCGCCGCCATCCCGGAAAGCCTGATCGAAAGCGAACTGTTCGGCTATCGCGGCGGCAGCTTTACCGGCGCGCGCAAGGACGGCATGCAGGGCAAGTTGCAACAGGCCGACGGCGGTACGCTGTTCCTCGATGAAATCGGCGATATGCCGTTGGCGCTGCAGACGCGCCTGTTAAGGGTGCTGGAGGACCGCATGGTGGTGCCCATCGGCGGTGAGCCCCAGGCGGTTGATGTCAGAATTATCAGCGCGACTCACCGGAATTTGCTGGAGCGCGTGCAGGACGGAAGTTTTCGGGAAGACCTGTATTACCGCCTCAACGGCCTGGAAGTCGTTTTGCCAGCGTTGCGTGAACGCAGCGATAAGCCTCAGTTGCTGGATTTCCTGCTGGCGCAGGAGGCGGGCGGCCAGAGCATAAGGCTCGACCCGGCGGCGCGTTCGGCGCTGCTGTCCTACCCCTGGCCGGGCAACGTTCGGCAACTGCGCACGGTGTTGCGAACGCTGGCGGCGCTGTGTGACGACGGGCGGGTCGGCCTTGAGGATTTGCCAGCGTTGATTCGCCAGGCACGGCCGCAAGCAGTGGCCGAGGCCAGGCTTGCAGAGTCGCCCCTGGGCGACGCCGAGCGACTCGCCCTGCTCACGGCCCTGGAGCAACAACGCTGGCACATGACCCATACGGCGGAGCAGCTGGGTGTCAGCCGTAACACGCTGTATAGAAAGCTGCGCCGGCACGGTATTGCACGGGCTGCGCCATAGATCGGTCCTACAGCTAAAGAGTGCGATTTTCGCCCCCCTGCGCTAACCTGCCTCGATGTTTACGAGGTCGACTATGCACATTCATATTCTTGGTATCTGCGGCACCTTCATGGGTTCGATGGCGGTTCTGGCCAAAGAACTGGGCCATCACGTAACGGGCTCCGATGCCAATGTTTACCCACCCATGAGCACGCAACTCGAGGCCCAGGGCATTGAACTGACCCAGGGTTACGATCCGGCGCAATTCGACCCGGTGCCGGACCTGGTGGTGATCGGCAATGCCATGTCCCGGGGCAATCCGGCGGTCGAATACGTCCTCAACAAAGGCTTGCCTTACGTGTCCGGCCCGCAATGGCTGGCCGACCATGTGCTGCAAGGTCGCTGGGTATTGGCCGTTGCCGGCACCCACGGCAAGACCACCACCAGCAGCATGCTCGCCTGGGTGCTGGAACACGCGGGCATGAGCCCGGGCTTCCTGATCGGCGGCGTGCCGCAGAACTTCTCGGTGTCGGCGCGCCTGGGCGATACGCCGTTCTTCGTGATCGAAGCCGACGAGTACGACAGTGCGTTCTTCGACAAGCGCTCCAAGTTCGTCCACTACCGTCCACGCACCGCGATCCTCAACAACCTTGAGTTCGATCACGCCGACATCTTCCCCGACCTGGCGGCGATCGAGCGGCAGTTCCACCATTTGGTGCGTACCATTGCGAGCGAAGGCCTGGTCATCCACCCGACCACCGAGCCGGCCTTGCAGCGCGTGATCCAGATGGGCTGCTGGACCCCGGTGCAAACCACCGGTGCGGGTGGGCAATGGCAGGTCAAGTTGCTCAGTGAAGACGGTTCCCGGTTTGAAGTGCTGTTTGAAGGCGAGGCCCAAGGCATCGTCGAGTGGGACATGACTGGCCAGCACAACGTCGCCAATGCCTTGGTCACCTTGGCGGCCGCGCGGCATGTGGGCGTGGTGCCGTCCATGGGCATTGCTGCGTTGAGCGCATTCAAGAGCGTGAAGCGCCGTATGGAAAAGGTCGCCGACGTGAATGGGATTACCATCTACGACGACTTTGCCCACCACCCAACGGCCATTGCCACCACCCTCGACGGCCTGCGCAAACGTGTTGGCGATGCCCCGATCATTGCGATTGTCGAGCCGCGCTCAAACTCCATGAAGCTCGGCGCACACCGCGACGGCCTGCCGGAAAGCGTTAACGATGCCGACCAGGTGGTGTGGTATGCCCCGGCCAATCTCGGCTGGGACCTGCCGGCGATTGCGGCGCAATGCACGGTGCCGTCGAAAGTCTGTGATTCCATCGAGGGCATCATTGCGTTCGTCAAGCACCAGGCCAAGCCTGGCACCCATGTGGTGGTGATGAGCAACGGCGGCTTCGGCGGCTTGCACGGCAAACTGGCCGAGGCCTTGAAATGAGTGGCCCGGAGCGCGTCACCCTGGCGATGACCGGCGCATCCGGCGCGCCCTATGGCTTGCGCCTGCTCGATTGCCTGGTGCGTGAAGACCGTGAGGTGCACTTTCTGATCTCCAAGGCCGCGCAGTTGGTGATGGCCACCGAGACTGATGTCGCGCTGCCAGCCAAGGTGCAGATGATGCAAGCCTTCCTCACCGAGTACACCGGTGCGGCGGCGGGACAGATCAAGGTCTACGGCAAGGAAGACTGGATGTCGCCGGTGGCTTCGGGCTCCGGTGCGCCGGCGGCAATGGTCGTGGTGCCGTGCTCCACGGGAACGTTGTCGGCGATTGCCACCGGCGCTTGCAATAACCTGATCGAGCGCGCCGCCGACGTGACGTTGAAGGAGCGCCGCCAGTTGATCCTGGTGCCGCGTGAGGCGCCGTACTCGAGCATTCATCTGGAGCACATGCTCAAGCTGTCGAACCTGGGGGTGACCATCCTGCCGGCGTCGCCCGGCTTCTATCACCAGCCGCAGACCATCGATGACCTGGTGGATTTCGTGGTGGCGCGCATTCTCAACCTGTTGAATATCCCCCAGGACATGCTGCCGCGTTGGGGCGAACACCATTTGAGCAGCGATGAATAAGGCGCTGTTGGTGATACTGGCGCTGCAATTGGCCGGCTGCGCCACCGCGCGTACCCTGGACGCCGCGCAGCCCGGCGCGCCGGTGGTGTATGCCGGCACGCGATTGGATTTGTATGCAATGAACGGAGGTTGCTGCGCCAAGGACCGGTTCGGTGCCGAGGCGCCCAGCTACCCCGGTGTCGACCTGCCGGCCAGCGCGTTGCTCGACACGCTTTTATTGCCGCTGTCAGTGTTGACGGTGCTCGGTGTGGGATTTAACGCCACGGGCGGGCTCTAGCCTGGATTTTAAAAGCACCACAAAACCAATGTGGGTGGGCAAGCCCCTCCCACATTCTGCTTTGTGTTCGGCTTTATTTACCGAGCTTGCGCAGTTCATCCGACTCCACCACCCGCACCCCGTCCTGCTCTTCCAGCGCCAGGCGCCACATGGCCCGGGCCAGTTCGCAGACTTCAATGCCGTGGTATTTCCCCGGAATCAACCGTGACAGCGGCCCGGCCAGTTGCTCGGCCAAACGGGGCTCCAGCCGTTCCCCCAGCAGCAACGAAGGCCGCACGATGGTCAGTTGCGGCCAGTCCTGGGCCTTGAGTGCCTGTTCCATTTCCCCTTTGACCCGGTTGTAGAACACCGAGGATTTCGGGTCGGCGCCAATCGCGCTGATCACGATCAGGTGCCGCGCGCCCATCTCCCGCGCGCGCTTGGCAAAGGCTACGACCATATCCAGGTCGACGGCACGAAAAGCTTCTTCCGAACCGGCTTTCTTGATGGTGGTACCCAGGCAGCAGAAGGCAATATCTACCTGGCCGCTCAGTTGCGGCAGGAACACCGCCGGGTCGCCCACCGGGTTTTCCAGGTGCGGATGCTCGGCCAGCGGCTTGCGGCTGGGTGCCAGCACACGGGTCACGGTAGGTTCGTTGAGCAGGCGGTCGAGCAGGTGTTCGCCGGTCAGGCCAGAGGCGCCAGCGAGCAGGATATGCTGAGGTGTCAGGTACATGGTGTTTCCCCCTTGTTACACGTTACAGCTTAGTTGCCTTTGGCTTCCTTGCTATTCATTGAGACGCTTTCCAGCGCCTTTCGTGCCTGCTGCTTGCGTAATAATTGCCAGTGGGCGATCACGCCTTTGGGGGCCCAGATCTGCGGTTCGGACGCTTCGAAGTTGTCTGCCTGTTCGCGTTCGCTCACATGCAGCTGCGCCAGCTTGAAGGCTTGCTGCAGATCGTCGGTCTGGTTGAAGGCTTGGGCGAAGAGGGCATCGCCGAAGTAGGTGAAGTCGGCCTCTTCGGAACAGCCGAAGGACACGCGGTCGGCGCGTGAGGCGGTCATGATCAGGGTGCGTTCGTCTTTGAGCGTCGGGATGAATCCACCGGAGTAGCAGGCTGAAATCACCACGATCTTGTCGCGGTTTTTCAGCGGCGCGAGCACGGCGGCCAGTTCATCGGCGGGCAGGTCGGCCAGTTCCATGCGCGGTTGGTCCAGCACCAGTTCGTGTTCGTGGGTGCCGTGGCTGGTCATGTAGATAAACACCAGGTCTTCCGGTCCGGTGCGCTCGGCCAGGGTTTGCACGGCCCGGCGCAGGCTTTCGCGGGTGGCCAGTGGTCGGTCAGCGATATGGTCGCGGTGGTTGACCAGGCGGATCTGCCCCCGTGCGCCGAAGCGAGTGGTGAGCATATTGCTGACGTAATCGGCTTCGCGCAGGAACACGCTTTGTTTGCCGTCGCCGGCCACGGCCAGGGTGTACAGCTCCACTGCGGGGGTGGACGCAGGCACGGCAGCGAGGGCGGCATCGAGCAAATGGCCCTGGGCCAGTACGCCGATCTCCAGTGGGTCGGGCAACAATGCGCCGTCAGCATCACGCACGCGCATGCCGTTGACCCAGGTACCGGCCTGCACGGTGCCGTCGGTGAGTACCAGGGTGCCGCGGCCTTGATAGTTGTCGCTGTCAAAGCCGCCGATATAGAAGCTGCCGTCGGTCAGGTTCAGGCGGCCTTCGCCGGTAAAGCGCCAGTCGCTGAACTGGCCGACGTAGTGGCTGCCATCCACGCCGATCAGTTCGCCCTTGCCGCTGAGTGCGCCTTCCTTGAACTGGCCGATCCACACGTCGCCATCGGCGTTTTCATAGCGGCCCTTGCCGTTGAGCTGGTTCTGCTTGAACTGGCCGACATAGATGTCGCCGTCGGCGCTGTTGAACGTACCGTTGCCCTCCAGCTGGCCGTCGACGAAGTGGCCGCTGAACTGGTTGCCGCTGTCGTCATTGCGCTGGCCTTCGCCGTTCGGCTTGCCGTGGGCGAACTGGCCCTGATACTGGCTGCCGTCGGCCAGTTCCAGGCGGCCAAGGCCGGAATACTGGTCGTCCTTGAATTCGCCGCGATAGGTCATCTGCCCTTCTTTGAGGGTGCCTTCGCCGTTGCGCCGACCGTTCTTGAACCCGCCCACATAGTGGCTGCCGGCCGTGGTGAGGCTGCCCTGTCCATCGAACAGGCCTTGCTGGAACTGGCCTTTATAGACTTCGCCGTTGCTGCCATGCCATTCGCCCTGGCCGTGCCACTGGCCTTTGTCGAACTGCCCGGCGTACCAGCTGCCGTTGGGATAATCCACGCGGCCCTGGCCTTGCAGCAGACCATTGACCACATCGCCCCGGTAACGGCCGCCATCGGGCAGGCGCGCATCGGGCGGCAACAGCGATTCGCCGTCTCCGCAAGCGGTGAGCAACAGGGCAAGGGCAAGGGGAGCGAGTGGGCGCATAGCGGGATCCGGATAATTGAGCGCCGAGTATGCCGCAGCTGCGAGATTCATACATAAATTTACATACCCTGTGGCGAGTTTCAGTGGCTCGCCACAGGAATGGGCTTACACGAAGTACAGCGACAACGACTCGGCGACGTAAGCGGGTTTTTCCTGGCCATCGATTTCCAGGGTGGCGGTGGCCTTGAGCAGCCATTGGCCGGGCTTTTTCTCGGTGACGTCGGTGAGGGTCACGTTCAGGCGCACCTTGGAATTGACTTTCACCGGCTGGATAAAGCGCACGCTGTCCAGGCCATAGTTGACGGCCATCTTCAGGCCTTCGGGCACGATCAGGATGTCTTCCATCAGCTTGGGCATCAGCGACAGCGACAGGAAGCCGTGGGCGATGGTGCTGCCGAACGGGGTTTGTGCGGCCTTGACCGGATCGACGTGGATGAACTGATGATCGCCAGTGGCCTCGGCGAACAGGTTGATACGTGCCTGGTCGATGGTGAGCCATTCGGAACGTCCCAGTTCCTTGCCGACATAATCTTTGAGCTGCGCTACGGGTACATAGGGCATTGCGTCTCTCCTTGGTTCATCGGTGCTGTTGTTATGGGTTACAGAGAACCAATGTAGATCATCATGGCCAACCAGCCCGGTCAACCCACCATGCTTTTGGCGAATGCCGGAGCATAGGGCGGGCATGCTTATAATGCGGGCGGGTCTTGAGGGGGAAAAAACGGATGCTGTTACGCGGTCTGACATGGCTGGTGCTGTTTCAATTGATCGGCACGGCGATCAATCATTTGCTGGTGCCGGTACTGCCGGGGCCGATCATCGGCCTGCTGTTGATGCTCGGGTTCCTGATCTGGCGTGGCGAAGTCGGCGAGCCCCTGAGCCTGGCGGCCAGCAGCCTGCTGCGCTACTTGCCGTTGCTGCTGGTGCCGCCGGCGGTGGGGGTGATGGTGTATGCCAGGGATATTGCCGCCGATTTCTGGGCTATCGTCGGTGCACTGGTGTTGTCGCTGGTGATCGCCATGGGCTTTGTCGGGCTGTTGATGGAACGCATGGTCAAGCGCAAGGAGCAGGATCAATGATCTTCGACTGGCACGGCGCATGGACGGCGGTGATTCATCACCCGCTGTTCGGTATCGGGATCACCCTGGGCGCCTATCAGCTGGTGCTGGCGGGTTTCGAGAAAACCCGCTGGATTTTCCTGCAGCCGGTGCTGGTCTCCATGCTGCTGGTGATCGGCGTGTTGCTCACGTGCGGCCTGAGCTATGCCGAGTACCGCAAGAGCACGGAGATCATGGGGATCCTGCTGGGCCCGGCGACGGTGGCCCTGGCGGTGCCGCTCTATCTGAACCTGCGGCGGATTCGGCAATTGTTCTGGCCGATTTTTACTACGCTGGTGATAGGCGGCGTGTTGGCCACCAGCCTGTGCGTGCTGCTGGGCTGGTGGTTCGGCGCTGAACACAGGATGTTGATGACCATGGCGCCGAAGTCGGTGACATCGCCGATTGCCATGCTGGTGGCCGAGCAGATCGGCGGCGTGGCGGCGTTGGCGGCGGTGTTTGTGCTGATTACCGGGGTGGTGGGCGCGATGGTTGGCCCGGCGTTACTCTCGCGTCTTGGGGTGCACAGCCCCGAGGCGCGCGGCATGGCGCTGGGCATGACCGCCCACGCCGTCGGCACCTCGGTGGCCCTGCAGGAAAGCGAAGAGTGTGGCGCCTTTGCGGCGCTGGCCATGAGTCTGATGGGCGTAGCCACAGCGGTATTCCTGCCGCTGGCCGTGTCAGTGATTGTTTAAACCGGGTTTAAGGAAGCCTTTATGAGTCTGGCGCTGTTCCCCCTCAATACCGTGCTGTTCCCTGGCTGCATCCTCGACCTGCAACTGTTCGAGGCGCGCTACCTGGACATGATCAGCCGCTGCATGAAAAAGGGCGAAAGCTTCGGCGTGGTGTGCATCCTCGATGGCAAGGAGGTGGGCATGGCTCCGGATGGCTATGCCTTGATCGGCTGTGAAGCGTTGATTCGCGACTTCAAGCAGCAGGACAACGGCCTGCTGGGGATTCGCGTCGAAGGCGGGCGGCGCTTCCGCGTGCGAGACGCCGGTGTGCAGAAGGACCAGTTGCTGGTGGCCGAGGTGCAATGGCTGGAAGAACTGCCGGACCAGGCGCTGGAAGAAGAGGATGCCGACCTGCTGGCCTTGCTCCAGGCCCTGGCCGAACACCCGATGGTCGCGTCGCTGGACATGGACACTCACGCCGATGGCCAGCGAGCCTTGGGCAATCAACTGGCTTATCTCTTGCCGTTCACTGAGGCCGACAAGATCGACCTGCTGCAACTCGACGACCCGCAGCAGCGGCTGGATGCGATCCAGATGCTGCTCGATGAGCTTCAGGGTGAGTTGTTTGCCTGAGCCTCGGATCTGTCCTGCGCGGTTTTCAGAGGTTTCCTCGTTGTTCCCTGCGCGTCGCCTGAAATAGTCACCGATCACACAACAATGATTGGGGGTGAACATGATTCGGCTAGCGCCATCGGAACAGGCTGCCTGGGACGTTTTTTTTGTCAGTATTGCCGTGCAGCTGCTGCCGGCGGATGCCAAGCGGGGCCCGGAATACATCGCTGAACGCGCCGCGGAAATCGCCGATGAGATGATGCTGGAGCGACGTGAGCGTTGTGTTGAACGCCGCGCCGCGCCAATCCATTGGCTCGGCCCGACCCAGGGTCAGTAGGCATACCTGAGCAGCGCGTGTGGGGTGCCGGTAAAGGCAATGAAGCCGAGCACCGCCACCACAGCGGGTAATACCAGCCACCAAGCCTTCTGCGGCATCGGCGGCAAAGGGCTGCGGTACTGGCAGACGGTGAGGCTGAATGCACACACGGTCATTGCCAGCAGCGTGCCAGCCAGGATGTCGGTGGGCCAATGGGCGCCAAGGTAGACCCGTGACAGCGCGATGAAGGCCGCAGGAATACAGCCCAGCAACATCCAGGTCAGGCGCAGGCGCGTGGGTTGTCCGCGACCGGCCAGCACCGACAACGCCAGGAAAAACGCAAACGCACCGGAGGCGTGGCCGCTGGGCATGCTGAAGCTGGTCAATGGGTCGGTGAGGATTTCCGGGCGGCCACGGGCGAAAAACAGTTTGGTCCCGGTATTGATCACCGCCGCCCCGGCCAGTGTTGCACCGACAAACACGGCATGACGCCATTGCCGCGCCAGTAGCAGCAGCGCGGTGAATACGGCGCTGGCGAAGAACATCTTCTTGAACTCACCCAGTTGGGTCACCATCACCATGGTGTGGTCCAGCCAGGGGCTGCGATGTTCCTGTACCAGCGCGCTCAGGCCCTGGTCAAAGTCATCCAGGTGCGGATAGCCGATAAACAGGGCGATCAACAACGCCAGGCTGGCGCACCCTATCCAGAGGGTCGCGCGACGATGGCCACGCAGGCTGGTGTTCAGGCTCAGTCCCAGCACGACCGCCAGGCACGCTGTGACAACCCCCGCCTCAGGCCAGAACCCCTCCGGCAATGGCAGGCGGAACGCGGCGCCGGTGGCCCAGCCCGGCAGCAGGTAGGCCAACGACCAACCGGCTGCCGCCAGAAGGCTGACCAGGGCGAAACGCGGGAACGGCATGTCGCACATTCCGGCCACCATCGGCAGCATCGGCCGCAATGGCCCGATGAAACGTCCCACCAGCAGACTGGCGATGCCGTATTTGTGGAAGTAGGTTTCCGCGCCATTCATCCATTCCGGATGGTGGCGCAGGCCGGGCAGGCGGCGGATATTCTGATGGAAGTGTCGGCCGAGGAAGTAGGAAATTCCGTCGCCCAGCAAGCCTCCCAGGAACCCCATCAGCAGGGTCTCACTCAGGGACAAGGCGCCGCTGCCAGCCAGTGCCGCAATGGCAAACAGCAGCACCGTGCCTGGCACGATCAGCCCGGCAATGGCCAGGCATTCCACGCACGCGACGATAAACACCGCCGCCGCCAGCCATTGCGGGTTGAGGGTCAGCCAGCCGGTAATGCCATCGAGCCATTGGCCCATAAATCGTTACTCCATCGCCACAGATTCAAATCAGGAAATAGTCGCGGCCTTCGACCTGGCCCCGGCGCAGCGGGTTCCGCGTGCAGTAGGGCGCATAGCCGGCATCGACGAAGCGGTACATCAAGTGCTCGTCACGGCCGCTGGGGATGCCCAGGCGGGTGGTCTGGATGATCTGTATCGGTGTCTGGCCGACGTCTTCGACAAAGAGCAATTCTTGATCAAAGCGCTTGGCATCCCACATCGGCACCTTCAGGCCCAGCGCCTTGCACAGCAACGTCTGGCCGGCACACAGCTTTTGCGACGCGCGCGGGCTGCCGTCGGCATTCGGGTTGTTCAGCAGCATCTGCGCCAGGCTGGCGGGCCCGGAGGTTTCATCGACCCAGGGATAGGCTGATTTGATCAGCACGGCATTGCCCGGCCCCTGCGCGCTGAAGTTCAGCGAATCGCCGCCACGGGCGTAGTACATATAGATATGTCCGCCATCCAGAAACAAAGCCTTACGCTTTTCTGTGTACCCGAGTGAGGCGTGGCTGCCTTTTTCGGCCACGTAATAGGCTTCGGTTTCAATAATTCGCGCCGAAAGCCAGCTATCGCCGACGCGATGGCGGATGACTTTTCCAAGCAAATCCCGCGCAAGTATTTGCGCGTCACGGTCGAAGAAGCTGTCGGGCAGCGCGCTGGCGGGGAGTTGGGGTGAAGAACTGGGCATGGTGGTCTGGGGTTAATACGGCTAAATGTGACGGAATAATAACAACTCCCACCTTAATTACGGCTGAACCCCAGGTTTTTACAGTTCATTTCGACCATCCGCCCCTCACCGCTGTCAGTCGGGCGGCGTCACAGCTATAATCTGCCGCTTTCCTCTTTGCCAAGACTCCCTGACCATGACTGAGTCCGTTCTTGACTACATGACCCGCCTGGGTCGCGCTGCCCGTCAGGCCTCGCGGTTGATCGCCCGTGCGAGCACTGCGCAGAAGAACCGTGCCCTGCTGGCCGCCGCCGATGCTCTGGACGCTTCGCGCTCCGAGCTGACTGCCGCCAACGAACTGGACCTGGCCAACGGCCGCGCCAATGGCCTTGAGCCCGCCTTGCTGGACCGCCTGGCGCTGACGCCGACACGTATCGACGACATGATCGAAGGGTTGCGTCAGGTGGCCAAGCTGCCTGACCCCATCGGTGAAATTCGCGATATGCGTTACCTGCCGTCCGGCATCCAGGTCGGCAAGATGCGCGTGCCCCTGGGCGTGATCGGCATCATCTATGAGTCGCGCCCGAACGTGACCATCGACGCCGCGAGCCTGTGCCTCAAGTCGGGCAACGCCACCATCCTGCGTGGCGGTTCCGAGGCGATCAATTCCAACCGCGCCATCGCCGCCTGCATCCAGCAGGGCCTGGCCGTGGCCGAGTTGCCGGCCGAAGTGGTGCAAGTGGTGGAAACCACCGACCGCGCCGCTGTCGGCGCGCTGATCACCATGCCGGAATTCATCGACGTGATCGTGCCGCGCGGTGGCAAGAGCCTGATCGAGCGCGTCAGCCGCGATGCCAAGGTGCCAGTGATCAAGCACCTGGACGGCGTGTGCCACGTGTATATCGACATCGCCGCCGACATCGACAAGGCGATCCGCATCGCCGACAACGCCAAGACCCACCGCTACGCGCCGTGCAACACCATGGAAACCCTGCTGGTGCACGTCGGCATTGCCGAGCGCGTGCTGCCGCCGCTGGCTGCCATCTACCGTGACAAGGGCGTGGAGCTGCGCGGTTGCGAACGCACCCGTGCGCTGTTGGGCGCGGACGTGATCGAAGCCACCGAGCAGGACTGGTACACCGAGTACACGGCGCCGATCCTGTCGATCCGCATCGTCGACGACCTGGACCAGGCCATCGAACACATCAACACGTACGGCTCCAAGCACACCGACGCCATTGTCTCCGAGCATTTCAGCGATGCCCGGCGTTTCCTCACCGAAGTGGACTCCGCTTCGGTGATGATCAACGCCTCGACGCGCTTTGCCGACGGCTTCGAGTACGGCCTGGGGGCGGAGATCGGCATCTCCACCGACAAGCTCCACGCACGCGGCCCGGTTGGCCTGGAAGGCCTGACCAGCGAGAAGTACGTGGTGTTCGGCGACGGTCACGTGCGCACTTGATGGCTAAACGCATCGGGCTGCTCGGCGGTACCTTCGACCCCGTGCACATCGGCCATTTGCGCAGTGCCCTGGAAGTCGCGGATGCCTTGGCGCTGGATGAGCTGCGCCTGATCCCTAATTTCCGGCCGCCCCATCGCGATACCCCGCAGGTGTCGCCGCAGCAGCGCCTGGAAATGGTGCGCCTGGCCGTAGAAGGCATACCGCCGCTGGTGGTGGACGATCGTGAGCTCAAGCGCGATAAACCGTCCTACACTGTCGACACCCTGGAGCTGATGCGCGCCGAGTTGGCCGCGGATGACCAGTTGTTTCTGCTTTTGGGCTGGGACGCATTTTGCGGCCTGCCCTCTTGGCATCGCTGGGAGGAACTCCTCCAGCACTGCCACATCCTGGTTTTGCAACGCCCGGATGCCGACAGCGAACCGCCGGATGCCTTGCGCAACCTGCTGGCCGCGCGGTCGGTAAGTGACCCCTTGGCCCTGACCGGGCCGAACGGGAATATTGCATTCGTCTGGCAGACCCCGCTCGCGGTGTCTGCCACCCAGATCCGTCAACTGCTGGCCAGCGGGAAGTCGGTACGTTTCCTGGTGCCTGACGCGGTCCTGGCCTACATCGATGCGCACGGGCTTTACCGTGCGTCGAACTGAAAAGGCGCGCTTGAACGCACGAACACTCGTGCAGCGAGCGCCCGAACATACGAGCAAAACGAGTTTTTTATGACGAACAAAGACGTAAGCAAAGTAAAACGCAAAGGCACGTTCAAAAGCGCCCCGCTGCCGGTTGAAGCCCACGTTGGCCCGGAACTGGCTGGCGAAGCGCTGGTGAAAGTCGCCGTTGCCGCCCTGGAAGACGTGAAGGCCCAGGACATCCAGGTCCTGGACGTACGCGACAAGCAGAGCATCACCGACTTCATGATCATCGCCACCGGTACCTCCAACCGCCAGATCGGCGCGATGCTGGACAAGGTTCGCGAAGCCGTCAAAGCCCAGGGCGTGAAGCCGCTGGGTGAAGAAGGCAAGGGCGACAGCGACTGGGTGCTGCTGGACATGGACGACGTGATCGTTCACATGATGACCAGCAATGCCCGTCAGTTCTACGACCTGGAGCGTCTGTGGAAAGGCGCCGAGCAGAGCCGTGCCGCCGATGGCAAGCACCACAGCCCGGAAGTGGGCCACGCGCACTTCGACAAGCTCAACAAAGACCAGGAATAAGGAACGGCTGTGCGCCTGCGTCTGATTGCTGTCGGTTCACGCATGCCCAAGTGGGTGGAAGAAGGCTGGCACGAGTATGCCAAGCGTCTGCCCGCCGAGCTGTCGCTGGAACTGGTGGAGATACCGCTCAACACCCGGGGCAAGAATGCCGACGTGGCGCGCTTTATCCGTCAGGAAGGCGAAGCGATGCTGGCCAAGGTCGGCCCCAACGAGCGCATCGTCACCCTCGAAGTGCACGGCAAACCCTGGAGCACCGAGCAATTGGCGGTGGAACTGGAGCGCTGGCGCCTGGACTCGCGCACCGTCAACTTCATGGTCGGCGGCCCCGAAGGGCTGGCGCCGGAAGTCTGCGCGCGGGCGGACCAGCGCTGGTCGCTGTCGGCGCTGACGCTGCCGCACCCGTTGGTAAGGATCCTGATCGGTGAACAGCTGTATCGCGCCTGGACAGTTCTGTCCGGGCACCCTTATCACAAATAATCTGCGCCCCTCCCGATGACCCAGCCGATCCGCATCAAGGACCACGAGAAAGACGCACGTCTGGTACGCGCGCGGGTGGTGTTTGGCGCGATCATGGTGGTGGCGCTGATCGGGGTGCTGATTGCGCGCCTGTATTTCCTGCAGGTGATCCAGTACGACTACCACTCCACGTTGTCGGAAAACAACCGCGTGCATGTGCAACCGATTCCGCCGACCCGTGGGCTGATCTTCGACCGCAATGGCGTGGTGGTGGCGGATAACCGGCCCAGTTTCAGCCTGAGCATGACCCGCGAGCGTTCCGGCGACTGGCAACAGGTCCTCGATGTCATCGTCGAGGTGCTGCAGTTGACCCCGGAAGACCGGGTGATCTTCGAGAAACGCATGAAACAGGGGCGCCGGCCGTTCGAACCGGTGCCGATCCTGTTCGAGCTGACCGAAGAGCAGATTGCGCGGATTGCGGTGAACCAGTTCCGCCTGCCGGGTGTGGAAGTGGTGGCGCAGTTGGTGCGCCACTATCCCCAAGGGCCGCACTTTGCTCACTCCGTCGGCTATATGGGGCGGATCAACGAGAAAGAGCTGAAAAGCCTCGATCCCGTCAATTACAGCGGCACCCACCATATCGGCAAGACCGGCATCGAGCGTTTCTACGAGCCCGAGCTGCACGGCCAGGTGGGTTACGAAGAAGTCGAGACCAACGCTCGCGGCCGCGTGCTGCGGGTGCTCAAGCGTACCGACCCGGTACCGGGCAAGGACATTGTGCTGAGCCTGGACATCAAGCTGCAGGAAGCGGCCGAGATGGCCCTCGGTGGCCGGCGTGGCGCGGTGGTGGCGCTGGACCCGAAGACCGGCGAAGTGCTGGCCATGGTCAGCCAGCCGAGCTTCGACCCCAACCTGTTCGTGACCGGGATCAGCTTCAAGGCCTACGCCGAGTTGCGCGACTCCATCGACCGGCCGCTGTTCAACCGTGTGTTGCGCGGCCTGTACCCGCCGGGTTCGACCATCAAGCCGGCGGTGGCGATTGCCGGTTTGGACGCGGGCGTGGTCACGGCTTCCAGCCGGGTATTCGACCCGGGCTACTACATGCTGCCGAACTACGACCACAAATACCGCAACTGGAACCGTACCGGTGACGGCTATGTCGATCTGGATACCGCGATCATGCGTTCCAACGACACCTATTTTTACGACTTGGCCCACAAGCTGGGTATCGACCGCTTGTCCGCCTACATGGGCAAGTTCGGCCTCGGTCAGAAAGTCTCCCTGGATATGTTCGAAGAATCCCCTGGCCTGATGCCATCGCGGGAGTGGAAGCGTGCGACCCGCCGCCAGGCATGGTTCCCGGGCGAAACCCTGATCCTCGGCATCGGCCAGGGCTATATGCAGGCCACGCCTTTGCAACTGGCCCAGGCCACGGCGCTGGTGGCCAACAAAGGCATCTGGAACCGCCCGCACCTGGCCCGGACCATCGAAGGCGAAAAGCCTGTGGATGAAAACCCGATCCCCGACATCGTACTGCGCGACCCGTCCGACTGGACCAAGGTCAACCACGGCATGCAGCAGGTGATGCACGGTGCACGCGGGACCGCGCGCAAGGCGGCGATCGGTGCGCAATACCGTATCGCCGGCAAGAGTGGTACCGCCCAGGTGGTGGCGATCAAGCAGGGCGAGAAATACGACCGTTCCAAGGTCCAGGAACGCCACCGCGACCACGCCTTGTTTGTGGGTTTTGCCCCGGCCGACGACCCGAAAATCGTGGTGGCGGTGATGGTCGAGAACGGCGAGTCCGGCTCCGGTGTGGCGGCGCCTGTGGTGCGCCAGGTGATGGACGCCTGGTTGCTGGCCGACGACGGCAGGCTCAAGCCCGAATATGGCGGCCCCCCTTCAACCCCCGAGGTTACGGCCAGTGAAGAGTAATTTTGACCGCATCCTCTCCAGCGAGGATGTGATGCGTCGCCGCGCGACTTTGTTGCAGCGCATGCACATTGATGGCCCGTTGCTGATCCTGCTGCTGACCCTGGCGGCCGGCAGCCTGTTCGTGCTGTATTCGGCCAGCGGCAAGAACTGGGACTTGCTGATCAAGCAGGCTTCGTCGTTTGGCCTGGGCCTGCTGTCCATGGTGGTGATCGCCCAGCTGGAGCCGCGTTTCATGGCGCGCTGGGTGCCGCTCGGTTATGTGGCCGGCGTGTTGCTGCTGGTGGTGGTGGACGTCATGGGCCACAACGCCATGGGCGCGACCCGCTGGATCAATATTCCGGGGGTGATTCGCTTCCAGCCGTCGGAATTCATGAAGATCCTGATGCCGGCGACGATCGCCTGGTACCTGTCCAAGCGCACCTTGCCGCCGCAGCTCAAGCATGTGGGCATCAGCCTGATCCTGATCGGCATCCCCTTCGTGCTGATCGTACGCCAGCCGGACCTCGGCACCTCGCTGCTGATCCTGGCCGGCGGTGCGTTCGTGCTGTTCATGGGCGGGTTGCGCTGGCGCTGGATCCTTAGCGTGCTGGCGGCGGCAGTGCCGGTGGCCGTGGCCATGTGGTTCTTCTTTATGCACGACTACCAGAAGCAGCGAATCCTGACGTTCCTCGATCCCGAAAGCGACCCGCTCGGCACCGGCTGGAACATTATCCAGTCGAAGGCGGCCATCGGTTCCGGCGGTGTATTTGGCAAGGGCTGGCTGCTCGGCACCCAGTCGCATTTGGACTTTCTACCCGAGAGCCACACCGACTTCATTATTGCGGTGATGGGCGAAGAGTTCGGCCTGGTGGGCATTTGCGCGCTGTTGCTGATCTATTTGCTATTGATTGGTCGTGGCCTGGTGATTACCGCACAGGCGCAGACGCTGTTCGGCAAATTGCTCGCCGGCAGCCTGACCATGACTTTTTTTGTTTACGTTTTCGTCAACATCGGTATGGTCAGTGGCCTGCTGCCGGTGGTTGGGGTGCCTTTGCCGTTCATTAGCTACGGCGGAACTTCGCTGGTGACATTGCTGTCAGCGTTTGGGGTTTTGATGTCGATTCATACGCATCGCAAGTGGATCGCACAGGTTTGAATAAGGTGAAGATGTCAATGCAAGTAATGCGCGGCTGGGCGACTCGGCATGCGTCCTGGATGGGCCTGATCGGGCTGCTGGGGGCAACGCACGAGGCGCAGGCCGGTGACTACGATGGCTCACCCCAGGTCGCCGAATTCGTCGGTGAAATGACCCGCGACTACGGCTTCGCCGGTGAACAACTGATGGGCGTGTTCCGCGAAGCCCAGCGCAAGCAGGCGATCCTCGACGCTATCTCTCGCCCCGCCGAGCGCGTGAAACAGTGGAAGGAATACCGTCCGATGTTCCTCACCGACGCCCGGGTGGCCCGGGGGGTGGACTTCTGGCGCCAGCACGAGGCCGTGTTGGCCCGCGCCGAGCAGGAATACGGCGTGCCGGCTCAGGTCATCGTTGCGATCATTGGCATTGAAACCTTCTACGGGCGCAATACCGGCAGTTACCGGGTGATCGACGCCTTGTCGACCCTGGGCTTCGATTACCCGCCGCGCGCCGACTTCTTCCGCAAGGAACTGCGTGAGTTCCTGCTGCTGGCCCGCGAAGAGCAGGTCGACCCGCTGACCCTCAAGGGCTCCTACGCCGGGGCGATGGGCTTGCCGCAGTTCATGCCGAGCAGCTTTCGCGCCTACGCGGTGGATTTTGACGGCGACGGTCATATCAATATCTGGAGCAACCCGGACGATGCCATCGGCAGTGTGGCCAGTTACTTCAAGCGCCATGGCTGGGTCGGTGGCGAGCCGGTGGTGATCCGTGCCGATGTCAGCGGGGAGCGTGCCGATGAAGGCCTGACCCAGGGCATCGAGCCGGCCAAGACCGTCGGGGAGTTGCGGGCGCTGGGCTGGTCGAGTCAGAATGCGCCACGCGACGATATGCCGGTGACGGCATTCCGCCTCGAAGGTGAAAACGGCCCTGAATACTGGATGGGCCTGAAGAATTTCTACGCAATCACGCGTTATAACCGCAGTGTGATGTACGCCATGGCCGTGCATCAGCTGTCAGACATGCTGGTCCAAGCACGGGGCAACAAGTAATGCGGGCATCGCCGTTCAATCAACCGCTCAAGCTGGTGGCGTTCGCCGCGTTGTCCCTGCTCGTCGTCAGTTGTTCCACCAGCCGTGGCCCGGTACCGAAGTCCGGCGGCACCGCGGTGCGTTCACAGCCAGGCCTGGACATCAACCGCGCACACAAAGATGGCGCCCCGTGGTGGGATGTCGACGTGTCGAAGATCCCGGATGCCACGCCGACCCTGCACACCGGCCCGTACAAGGCCAACCCCTATACCGTGCTGGGCAAGTCCTACTTCCCGTTGCAGGACTCCAAGACCTACGTGCAATCGGGCACGGCGTCCTGGTATGGCACCAAGTTCCACGGCCAGAACACCGCCAACGGCGAAGTCTATGACCTGTACGGCATGAGCGCGGCCCACAAGACCCTGCCGCTGCCCAGCTATGTCCGCGTGACCAACCTGGACAACAACCGCACGGTTATCCTGCGGGTCAACGACCGTGGGCCGTTCTATTCGGATCGCATCATCGACTTGTCCTACGCCGCCGCGAAAAAACTCGGCTATGCCGAAACCGGTACCGCGCGGGTCAAGGTCGAAGGCATCGATCCCGCGCAGTACTGGGCCCAGCGTGGCAAGCCCGCGCCGTTGATGCTCAACGAGCCGCAGAGTGCGCAGCCGCAAGTGACGGCATCCACCGGCAAGATCGAACAATGGACACCGCCACCGCAGCAGCACGCACCGGATACGGTGGTCGTGCCCCATGCGGCACCGGGCGCCGCGGTCGCGGGCGGGCAATACCTGCAAGTGGGCGCTTTCGCCAACCCGGATGCGGCAGAACTGTTAAGGTCCAAGCTCAGCAGCATGGTCAGCGCGCCGGTATTCATCAGCTCCATCGTGCGTAACCAGCAAACGTTGCACCGTGTGCGCATGGGCCCGATCGGTTCGCCGAGCGAGGTTGCGCAAGTGCAGAACAGCGTGCGCCTGGCCAACCTGGGGCAACCCAGCGTGGTCACTGCCGAATAATAAATTGATGGTTGAGGCTCGCATGCGGGCCTGGACCCTGGTTGTTGGCTCGTTGAACAATAAAACCCAGGGGCAAGGGGTGAGCGGGCAACCGAACACGTGACAGTCTGGTAGCGGGCTGTCTGAATAAGTTTTGCCCGCGAGGGCAAGTTTCCATAAGCAATTTCGAGAGACGGATGAACATCACCACCTTAGCCAAACGCACGTGCCTGCTTCTTTCGCTGATCATCACCCCGGCCGCCTGGGCGGTTGAAATGGTACCGGCTTCACCGCAACTGGCCGCCAAGTCCTGGGTCCTCATGGATGCCGCCAGTGGCAACGTGCTGGTCGAGAGCAACGGTGATCAGCGCCTGCCACCGGCCAGCCTGACCAAGCTGATGACCGCCTACATCGCGACCCTGGAAATCCGTCGCGGCCAGATCGGCGAAAACGACCCGGTGACCGTCAGCGAAAACGCCTGGCGTACCGGCGGTTCGCGGATGTTCATCAAGGTGGGCTCGCAAGTCACTGTGAGCGACCTGCTGCATGGCATCATCATCCAGTCCGGTAACGATGCCAGCGTCGCCCTGGCCGAGCACATCGCCGGCAGCGAAGACGCATTCGCCGACATGATGAACAAAACCGTGGCCGACCTGGGCATGACCAACAGCCACTTCATGAACCCGACCGGCCTGCCAAACCCTGAGCACTACTCGTCGGCTCACGACATGGCGATCCTGGCGCGCGCGATCATTCGTGTCGACCCGGTGCACTACGCGATCTACTCCCAGAAGGAATTCTTCTGGAACAACATCAAGCAGCCTAACCGCAACCTGCTGCTGTGGCGCGACAAGACTGTCGATGGCCTGAAAACCGGCCACACCGACGAAGCCGGCTACTGCATGGTGTCGTCCGCGGTACGTGATGGCCAGCGCCTGATCGCGGTGGTCTTCGGCACCAACAGCGAGCAGGCCCGTGCGGCCGAGACGCAAAAACTGCTGACCTACGGTTTCCGCTTCTTCGAAACCCAGACCTTCTACCAGAAGGGTGCTGAACTGGCGACCGCGCCGGTATGGAAAGGCGCGACCTCGCAAGTCAAGGCCGGCCTGGCTGAAGACCTGACCCTGACCATGCCTAAAGGCCAGCTGAAAAAGCTCGCCGCCAGCATGACCATGAACCCGCAATTGGTTGCGCCAATCGCCAAGGGCGACGTGATCGGTAAAGTCGAAGTGAAGCTGGACGACAAGGTGGTGCACAGCGCCGACCTGATCGCGCTGGACGCCGTCGACGAAGGTGGTATCTTCCGCCGCGTGTGGGATAGCATCCGTCTATTCTTCTACGGCTTGTTCAACTGATTGTGTGCACCTGCAAAGCCCCGCGTTGATCCGACGCGGGGCTTTGCCGTCGCCACGGCTTACCGCTTACGAGGCCGTTCTGCCATGACCGATAAAGAAGTAAAGGCGCCAAAGATCGAATTCCCGGTGACGGATTATCCCGTCAAGGTGATCAGCGATACCGGTGTAGGCAACAAAGACAGAATCCTGGATATCGTGCGTAAACACGCGACGATCAATGACAACCGGGTGGACGAGCGTTCGAGCACCAACGGTAAGTACACCACGATCCAGTTGCACATCGTTGCGACCGGTCAAAACCAGCTCTACGACATCAATAGCGAACTGCGGGCCACCGGCTTCGTGCACATGGTGCTGTGATGTCACAGGTCCTGGGCTTTCGCGAGCTCGGCCGGATGGACTACGAGCCCGTCTGGCACGCCATGCAGCGGTTCACGAATGAACGCGGCACTTCGGCGCCCGACGAAATCTGGTTGGTGGAACATCCACCGGTGTTCACCCAGGGCCAGGCCGGCAAGGCCGAACATCTGCTGCTGCCGGGGGATATTCCGGTGGTGCAGGTCGACCGAGGTGGCCAAGTGACTTACCATGGGCCCGGTCAACTGGTGGCGTACCTGCTGCTGGACGTGCGCAAGCTGGGTTTTGGCGTGCGCGACCTGGTGAGCCGCATGGAGGCTTGCCTGATCGAGCTGTTGGCCAGTTATGGCGTGAGCGCCGCGGCCAAGCCCGATGCACCCGGTGTGTATGTGGACGGCGCGAAAATCGCCTCCCTCGGTTTGCGCATTCGCCACGGTTGTTCCTTTCATGGCCTGGCCCTGAACGTGGACATGGACCTGGCACCGTTCCGGCGCATCAACCCGTGTGGTTATGCGGGGCTGGCGATGACCCAACTGAGCGACCACGCCACACCGATTAAATTTGCCGAGGTAAGTGCCCGGCTGCGTGCGCAGCTCGTCAAACACCTCGACTATGCTGAGCAGACGACCCTCACGGGCGGAATCGACTGATTATGACTACTGATGCAGTGCAAACCATGATCCCGACGCTGGACATCACCGAGCGTCCGGCCCCGGCCCCGCGTGCCAAGGTGGAAGCCGGCGTCAAGCTGCGCGGCGCCGAGAAGGTTGCACGCATCCCGGTCAAGATCATCCCGACCACCGAGTTGCCGAAAAAGCCTGACTGGATCCGCGTGCGCATCCCGGTTTCGCCGGAAGTCGACCGTATCAAGGCCCTGCTGCGCAAGCACAAGCTGCACAGCGTGTGCGAAGAAGCGTCCTGCCCGAACCTGGGCGAATGCTTCTCCGGCGGCACCGCCACCTTCATGATCATGGGTGACATCTGCACCCGTCGTTGCCCGTTCTGCGACGTCGGCCATGGCCGGCCGAAGCCACTGGACGTCAACGAACCGGAAAGCCTGGCCATCGCCATCGCCGACCTGAAACTCAAATACGTGGTCATCACCTCGGTTGACCGTGACGACCTGCGCGACGGCGGTGCCCAGCACTTTGCCGACTGCATCCGCGAAATCCGCAAACTGTCGCCGAACGTGATGCTCGAGACCCTGGTGCCGGACTACCGTGGCCGCATGGACGTCGCGCTGGAAATCACCGCTGCCGAGCCGCCGGATGTGTTCAACCACAACCTGGAAACCGTGCCTCGCCTGTACAAGGCCGCGCGTCCAGGTTCGGACTACCAGTGGTCGCTGACCCTGCTGCAGAAATTCAAGCAGATGATGCCGCACATCCCGACCAAATCCGGCTTGATGCTCGGCCTGGGCGAGACCGATGAAGAAGTCATCGAAGTCATGAAGCGCATGCGCGAACACGACATCGACATGCTGACCCTGGGCCAATACCTGCAACCGTCGCGCAGCCACTTGCCGGTGCAGCGTTTCGTGCACCCGGACACCTTCGCCTGGTTCGCCGAGGAAGGTTACAAGATGGGCTTCAAGAACGTCGCCTCGGGCCCGCTGGTACGCTCTTCGTACCACGCCGACGAACAGGCCAAGCTGGTCAAGGCTAGCCTGGTTTCCTGATCGGGGTTCAGACCCGGTGTGGGAGCGGGCTTATGTGGGAGGGGGCTTGCCCCCGATTGCCATAGGTATCTACACAACTCTTAAAGGCTGACACATAACTCTGTGGTGAGCGGGCTTGTCGAATCGTCGCACCGCCCGCGCTGGGCTGCGAAGCGGCCCCAATAAGGTCAACGCAGAGTGCCAGAATCAATCGAGGTGAAGGTTTTGGGGCTGCTTCGCAACCCAGCGCGGGGCAAGCCCGCTCACCACAGAAGCCTAATTGCCATAGATTCCGTATTCACTGGAAGTTGTGTGGATACCAATGCCCCGATTGCGGTATGTCAGTCGCTACATGTGCTGGCTGATCCACCGCTATCGGGGGCAAGCCCCCTCCCACATTGGTTTCAGCGTTAGATAGGGAGATTCTCAGATGACCGCCGCCGTTCCAGCCCTTCGTTCTGAAGGCACCATCGCCCTGATCGCCCCCGCCGGCCCCGCCGTGCTGGACGTTGAAAAGGCTGGCCAATGGATGCGTACGCGCGGCTACGATCTGCGGATTTCCCCCGGTGTCTATGAACGCGACGGCTACCTCGCCGGCAGCGATGCCGTGCGCCTGCGTGACCTGCATGCCGCCTTCGCCGATCCGCACATCGACGCTATCTTCTGTCTGCGCGGTGGTTACGGCACACCGCGGCTGCTCGACGCGCTGGACTTTGACCTGCTGCGTGCCAATCCCAAGCCGTTCGTCGGCTATAGCGACATCAGCGCCCTGCACCTGGCGATCAACCGTTACGCCGGTTTCGTGACCTTCCACGGCCCGATGCTCAATGCCGACCTGCTCGGCGACAAGCAACAACCTACCGAGTCGTCATTGTTCAGCCTTCTGCGCGGCCAGTTGGGCGCTGGCAGTGTGCTTGCGCACCCGGTAGCGTACCCGCTGACCACGATCGAGCCTGGCATTGCCTGTGGGCGCTTGCTGGGGGGTAACCTGTCGATGATTGCGGCGGTCATGGGCACGCCTTACGAAATCGACGCTGAAGGCATCATCCTGTTTATCGAAGACGTCAACGAACCGATCTACCGCATCGACCGCCTGTTGACCCATCTGCGTCTGGCGGGCAAGTTGGCTCAGGTCGCCGGTGTACTGGTCGGGGATGTGGCGGGTGTGGATAACGTGGCGCTGGCGCGCTTGCTGACGCAGACGTTCGAGCCATTGCGCATACCGGTGCTGGCCGGCTGGCGCAGCGGGCATTGCGATCCGAACCTGACGCTGCCCATGGGCGCCTTGGTACGGTTGGATGCGGGGGAGCAGCGGGTGGTGTTGGAGCAGGAAGTGGTCTTCAGGTCTTGAATCTGCTGGCGTTTGCTAAACCGCAATCGGGGGCTTGCCCCCGATTGCGGTAGTCGCCATACGCGGATCTATCGGTTTTGCAGCGACTCCAGCAACTTCACCGTCGGATACCCGTCCGCCGGCCAGCCCAGCGCCTGCTGTGCCGCCCGAATCGCCTTGCGCGTGTTGGCGCCGATAATCCCATCCGGGTTGCCCGCGTCATAACCGTTGGCGCTCAACGCCGTCTGCAGATCAATGCGCTGGGAGCGACTCAGCGGCAGCTCATCCTTGGGCCAGTCACCACGGATCACACCGCCGCCGCCAAAGCGCTCCGACAACAGGCCCACCGCCAGTGCGTAGGACGACGAGTTGTTGTACTTGAGGATCGCGCGGAAGTTATCCAGCACCAGGAACGCCGGGCCACGGTAGCCTGCCGGCAGCAGCAGGGCGGCGGACAGTTGGTCGACATTCGGCGGCATGCTCGCGCCCGGTGGCAGTTGAATGCCCAGTTTCATCCACTCGGCAATGCTCTTGCGCACGCCGCCGTCAGCCAGGGCGTAGTCGAAGTTCGCCGGCAATTGCTTGACTTCAAAGCCCCACGGCTGGCCTTTCTGCCAGCCGGAGCTTTGCAGGTAGTGCGCGGTTGATGCGAGGGCGTCGGCCGGGCTGTTCCAGATGTCGCGGCGACCGTCGCCATCGAAGTCCACCGCGTGGGTGTTGTAAGTGGTTGGAATGAACTGGGTCTGGCCCATGGCCCCGGCCCAGGAGCCCTTCATCTGGTCGGCGGCGATGTCGCCGTGCTGGATGATCTGCAATGCCGCCAGCAATTGCGCCTGGGCAAAGGCCGGGCGACGGCCTTCATAGGCCAGGGTCGCCAGGGAGCGGATCACCGAGTTGTTGCCCTGGAACTGGCCGAAGTTGCTCTCCATGCCCCACACCGAGACCAGTGCCTGACGGTCGACGCCATAACGCTGCTCGATGCTTTGCAGGATGTCGGCGTACTTGATCAGCAGCGCCTGGCCATTGCGTACGCGTACGGGTGACAGGGCGCCGTCGAGGTATTCCCATACAGGGCGGGAAAACTCCGGCTGGCTGCGGTCGGCGCGGATCACCGCCATATCGGGGGTGACATTGGCGAATGCGGTGTCGAAAACGTCGGCCGTGATGCCGGCTTGGAGGGCTTGCGCGCGAAAGCCGGCCTGCCATTCAGCAAAGGTCTGGGTTGGTTGGATGTCGAGATTGTCCACGGCCAGCGGGGCCACGACGGCAGGGGCCACCACGGGTGCGGTCTGGAGCTTCGGCAAGGGTTGGGCATCGGCGGCGGTGGGTTTTTCCGCGCAGGCGACAAGCAGAATGAGGCTGGAGGCAGCGATCAATTGGCGAAGGTGCCAACGACGGGAAAGACAAGAGGGCATGCACAGGTCCAGGAATTACAAATCAGGTACAGACCTTATCATGCCAGAGGGGCGCTTGCCTTCAGGCAGCCAGAAAGTAAGAAGCCTCCCAGCTATTAGACTGGAAGGCTTCGCGGCGGTAGCTGCCTTTGCCCTTGCCGGCGCGTTCCTGACGGCTGCGGAACAGTGGCTGGGCGATGATGGATTTGGCCTTGTTGGGGCCATGCTTGGATGGCTTTTTGCTCATGGTCGATGCTCTTGATGGGGGGAGATGCGGTGCAAATAATCTGCCGAAGTCAGGCCGCTGTAAAGCTCATGAATTGTAAACGCAATCAAAAATGTGGAAGGGGCGGTGCGACGATTCGACTTGCCCCTCCCACATTGGTTCTGTGGTGTTTGGAAACCAGGGTTATTCCGCTGGTAATGTCAGGCGCTGACCGGCCATCAACAGCGATAAACGGCTCAGGCTCATCCACGGCGAACCCGCCGCCTGGCCCTTGATCTGTGCATCAATGCGCTGCGCTTCCAGCAACAGCTGCGCCCAGCGTTGCGCCGAGTGCCGTTGCAGGGCTTTGCTCATCAGGGGTTTGCGCTTGTCCCACACCGGTGGCCGCGCCTGGCTGAAGCACTTGTCCAGCGGCGTGCCCTGGCTGTATTGCAGGGCAATATTGGCCAATACCCGTAGTTCCCGGGCCAGGGCCCAGAGAATCACCGGCGGCTCCACCCCTTCGCCACGCAGGCCTTCGAGCATACGCAGGGCATGGGCGGGCTCGCCATTGAGGATCGCATCCACCAGCCCGAACACGTCAAAACGTGCACTGTCTGCCACTGCGCCCTGGACGGTCTCGACGGTAATCTGCCCGTCTTCGGCCATCAGCTTGAGCTTTTCGATCTCCTGGGCGGCGGCAAGCAAGTTGCCTTCGACCCGCGCGGCGATCAGCTCCACTGCATCCTGTGTCGCGGATAGCCCTGCCTGGGACAGGCGCTGGCGAATCCATTGCGGCAACTGATTGCTGTCCACTGGCCAGATCTGGATGAACTGGGTCTGCGCCCCTTCCACCAGGGCCTTGCCCCACTTGGTCTTCTGCGCGCTGCCGTCGAGCTTGGGCAAGCTGATCAGCAACACCGTGTCTTCGGCGGGCCGCGAGCAGTATTCCATCAGTGCAGCCGCGCCCTTATCACCGGGCTTGCCCGACGGCAGGCGCAGCTCCAGCAGGCGTTTTTCGGCGAACAGCGACATGCTTGCACCGGCTTGCAGCAGCGTGCCCCAGTCGAAACTGGCGTCGGCGCTGAATACCTGGCGTTCATCGAAGCCCTGCTGGCGTGCGGCGCTGCGGATGGCGTCGGCGGCTTCCTGGCACAACAGCGGGTCATCACCGCTGACGATGTAGACAGGCGCGAGGCCACCTTGCAGGTGTTTGGCGAGTTGGGCGGGTGCGAGTTTCATAGGCAGGGCGAACGGGGCGCCAGGGGCGCCCCGTCTGGCTTACTCGACAGGGACTTCAACAGGCGATTGTTTCGGCGTGTTGTCTTCGTACTCTTTCGCGGCTTTCAGCGCGTCGGCATCGGCCTTGGCCTTGTCGTCAGCGCGTTGCTGCAAGGTTTCGAGCTGTTGTGGGGTGAGCAGCGACAGGCGCAGGACCATGCGTTGCACCAGCTCGCGACGCATCTCCTTGCGCACCTGGATGATTTCGGAGTCCGAACCCACCAGGTTGTTACCATCGTGGCTGACAATCTTCTGCACCTGGATGTTGTCATTCATCAACGGCAGGTGATCGCGGCCCTGGATTTCAAAGCTGAGCACGGTGCTCAGTTCGATATCGGACGCACGTCCGGCGCTGGCGTAGCTCAGGTTGCGCTGGGTTTCTTTCTCGTTAGCCAGGAACAGTTTGTACGTCGCGCCGGTGTAGACGTGCACGCCGCTGTTTTCCAGGACCTGGCGCAGCTGGGTCACTGTCTCGCTGTAGGCGTCGCGAGCGCTGACGTCCAGTTCCTTGATCGTCAGGTCATTGGTGCCGGTGCCGCGCAGCTGGAAGCCGCAAGCGCTCAGCAGTACGGCAAGGCCCATAACCAGCAGATTGCGTTTGATCATTTTGTTGCTCCCCTTGAAACCATGTGGGCCTTATCGAGGCCCTGAAGGCTTTGTTCGGCGCAGGGCTCGAGCCCCACGCCCGATCCGATTAGCTAGCGACGATATTGACCAGTTTGCCAGGCACCACGATCACTTTGCGGATCGTCAGGCCTTCGGTAAAGCGCAGCACGTTCTCGTTGACCCGTGCGGCCGCTTCGACTTCTTCACGGCTGGCACTGGCGGGCATGTCGATCTGGCCGCGCAGTTTACCGTTGACCTGGATCACCAGTTGCAGCGTGTCCTGTACCAGGGCGCTGTCATCCTGTACCGGCCAGCGCGCATCGATGACCGCGTCGCTATGGCCCAGGCGGCTCCACAGTTCGTGGCTGATGTGCGGTGTAATCGGCGCCAGCAGCAGGGTGACCGTCTCCAGGCCTTCCTGTACCAGTGCGCGATCCTGTGCGGTGGCTTGCGGGGCTTTTTCCAGCACGTTCATCAGCGTCATCACCTGGGCGATGGCGGTGTTGAACTTGTGGTTCTGGCCCACGTCCTGGCTGGCCTGCTTGATGGCCAGGTGGGTGCTGCGACGAATGAGTTTCTGCTCGTCGCTCAACGACGCCACGTCCAGCTTGGCCGGCAGGCCCTGGCTGACATGGGCGTGCGCCAGGCGCCAGACGCGCTTGAGGAAACGGTGCGACCCTTCGACACCGGAGTCGGACCATTCGGCGCTCATGTCAGGCGGCGAGGCGAACATCATGAACAGGCGGCAGGTGTCGGCGCCGAACTGGTCGATCATCGACTGAGGGTCGACGCCGTTGTTCTTCGACTTGGCCATCTTCTCGGTGCCGCCGATTTCCACCGGCAGGCCGTCGGCGATCAGTCTGGCGCTGATGACCTTGGCTTTGCTGTCGCGCTCGAGCTCGACGTCCGCCGGGTTGAACCAGGTGTAAGCGCCATTGGCTTCGCGACGATAGTAGGTCTCGGCGATCACCATGCCCTGGGTCAGCAGGTTCTTGAACGGTTCGTTGGAACTCACCAGGCCTTCGTCGCGCATCAGCTTGTGGAAGAAGCGCGCGTACAGCAGGTGAAGGATGGCGTGTTCGATACCGCCGATGTACTGATCCACCGGCAACCAGTGGTCGGCTGCGGATTTCTCTACCAGGCCGCCCTCGTAGTGCGGCGAGGCGTAGCGGGCGTAGTACCACGAGGACTCGACGAAGGTGTCCATGGTGTCGGTTTCACGCTTGGCCGGCTGGCCGCATTTCGGGCAGCTGCATTCGTAGAACTCGGGCATGCGCGCCAATGGCGAACCGGCACCGTCCGGCACCACGTCTTCCGGCAGGACGACCGGCAACTGGTCTTCCGGAACCGGTACGTCACCGCAGGTCTGGCAGTGGATGATCGGGATCGGGCAGCCCCAGTAGCGCTGGCGGCTGATGCCCCAGTCGCGCAGGCGGAACTGGGTGCGCGAGGCACCGAGGTTCTTCTTGATCAGTGCGACTTCGATGGCGTCGAAGGCGCCGGCGAAGTCCAGGCCGTCGAACTCACCGGAGTTGATCAGCGTACCGTGCTCGCCATAGGCGTCTTGCCACGGGGCCGGGTTGGTGTCGCCGGAACTGGTGCGCACCACTGACTTGATCGGCAGGTTGTATTGGGTGGCGAATTCGAAATCGCGCTCGTCGTGGGCCGGCACAGCCATTACTGCGCCATCGCCGTAGTGCATCAGCACGTAGTTGGCGACCCATACCGGCAACTTCTCGCCGGTCAGCGGGTGCTCGACGAACAGGCCGGTCGGCAGGCCTTTTTTCTCCTGGGTGGCGACGTCGGCTTCGGCCACGCTGCCGCCTTTGCATTCGGCGATGAATGCCTGCAGCTCAGGATTGTTCTGTGCGGCCTGGGTGGCCAGCGGGTGCTCGGCGGCCACGGCGACGTAGGTCGCGCCCATCAAGGTGTCCGGACGGGTGGTGAAGACTTTGAGTGCGCCTGCTTCGCCGATGGAGTCGACGTTGTAGGGGAACTGCACTTCCATGCCCTTGGACTTGCCGATCCAGTTGCGCTGCATGGTCTTGACCTGTTCAGGCCAGCCCGGCAAATCGTCGAGGCTCGACAACAGTTCATCCGCGTAGGCGGTGATCTTGAAGTAGTACATCGGGATTTCGCGCTTTTCGATCAGCGCGCCGGAGCGCCAGCCGCGACCGTCGATCACCTGTTCGTTGGCGAGGACGGTCTGGTCGACAGGGTCCCAGTTCACGGTGCCGCTTTTTTTGTAGATCACCCCTTTTTCGAACAGGCGGGTGAACAGCCATTGTTCCCAACGGTAGTAATCCGGCTTGCAGGTGGTGACTTCGCGGGACCAGTCCACCGCCAGGCCCAGGCTGCGCAGCTGGGTCTTCATGTAGGCGATGTTTTCGTAGGTCCACTTGGCGGGGGCCACGTTGTTTTTCATCGCGGCGTTTTCCGCCGGCATGCCGAAGGCGTCCCAACCCATGGGTTGCAGGACGTTCTTGCCTTGCATGCGCTGGTAGCGGGAGATGACGTCGCCGATGGTGTAGTTACGCACATGCCCCATGTGTAGCTTGCCGCTGGGGTAAGGGAACATCGACAGGCAATAGAATGTCTCCTTGCCTGGCTGTTCACTGACTTCAAAGGACTTTTGCTCGTCCCAGAAGGTTTGGGCGGCATTTTCTATTTCACGGGGCTGATATTGTTCGTGCATGGCTACTTTTGAACTGAATAGGGGTGGCCTAATCCTCTTCGGTGCAACGTTCAGGTTGTTCGACACCAAAAAGCGGCGCGTCCGTGCCCAAACCCTGCGGGAAGTGGAGTTACAGGAAGCGCCGTAGCATACATGACCCCACTCTATCGAGGGAAACCCTGATTGCGCGGCGAGGGCCGTCTGTCGCGGCGCCGGGCAGGCGCAGCCATGGGGACTACGCTGTTTATTGGGGAGCAAGTCTTTCTTCAATGAGGTGAGGGGATGGTCGAATCGCAGCGAATCGCAACGAAACCGGAAATCTACGAAGGACTGATCGACCGATTGGGTCGCGCATTGGATGCAGCGAGGACCGCGGGCCGATTGCGTGATGAACGGCCCGTAGAGTTGGAACTGCGCGGTTTGAGCCGTGCGGAGCTGGAACTGATCAAAGCTTACCTGGAACGTAATAAGCGCAGTGCGCCTTCTTGGGTGGCAACCCCGCCAGCCAAAGAGCCTACGCACTCAGCCAAGGTGGTGTGGCTCAAGGACTTGTCGGCCGGTCGTGGCCCGGAAAGGCTCCGGTCCGCCCGCTTCAAGTAGTTCACTCCCCTGAATCACGTCATCGTGCCATGTCACTGTAAAGATTGTCGCTAAACCCCGTTACACCTTAGGCTTCGGGCATCTATGGAGATGCCCGATGCCTATTCGTTATTTCATCAAACAGCTGCTCCTGCCACCCGGCATTCTCTTGCTGCTGCTGGCCCTTGCCTGGTGGTTTCGTCGCAGCCGCCCCCGTTTGGCCGGCTGCTGCTTTGCCCTCGGATTTGGCGGCATGTGGTTGATCAGCCTGCCGGTGGCGGTGGAGTGGGGCGCACGTGCCCTGGAGACCGAGCCACCGTTGGCCCGTGAAGACTGGTCGACCCTGGCCCAGCGCGCCGATGCCATTGTGGTGCTGGGCTCGGGACGCGAGCGCGGCGACCCGGCTTGGGGTTCTGATCAGCCGACCGGCATCGGCCTGGAGCGCCAGCGGTATGCCGCGCGACTGGCCAAGGCCTCAGGGCTGCCGGTGCTGACCACCGGTGGCCTGCATTACGGCACGCCGCCCAGCGAGGCGCAGTTGATGGCGGTATCGATGCAGGATGACTTCGGCGTTGCTGTGCGCTGGAAGGAAGAACGCAGCCGCACCACCTGGGAAAACGCGCAGATGAGTGCCGGGATTCTATTGCCCGAGGGCATCAAGCGTGTGGTGGTCGTGACCCAGGCCTGGCACATGCCGCGTTCGGTGTGGAGTTTTGAAAAGGCCGGCTTCACCGTGGTACCGGCGCCGGTGGGGTTCCTCGGCGTGGACAACGCCCGGCCGCTGGGCGGCTGGATGCCAGAGTTCAAGTCGGTGTGGCAGAGCGGGCAGTTGATCAATGAAGCGGTGGGGCAGCTAGGCTACCGGTTGTTCTATCGATAACCCTGCTGATTAAAATGCAGATCAAAGTGTGGGAGGGGGCTTGCCCCCTCCCACACTTTGTTCGCGTTGGCTCTTAAACGGTTTTGGCCATCCGGCCTGCCAGCAGCGCCCAACCAAACAGCACCAGGCACACGATGATCAGCGGCCACGAGCGCCATTGCAGGTACGGCGTCAGGTTGTGCATCGGCACCACTTCGCCGTAGAGGATACCGCGTTCGAACTGCGGTATCTGCACGGTGATCTGCCCAAATGGGTTGATCAACCCGGTCACGCCATTATTGGTGGCGCGGATCATCCAGCGGCCAGCCTCCAACGCACGCATCTGCGCCATTTGCAGGTGCTGCAACGGGCCGATGGAGCGGCCGAACCAGGTGTCATTGCTGATGGTCAGCAGCAGGTCGCTCTGGGCGGAAAGGCCGGCTGCGAACTCCGGGTACACCACTTCGTAGCAAATGAACGGCGCGATCTGATAGCCCTTGGCTTGCAGCATCGGCTGGTCGGCAGGGCCACGGGCGAAGTCCGACATGGGCAGGTCAAAGAAGGCAATCAGGCCGCGCAGCATATCCTGCAACGGCACGTACTCGCCAAACGGCACCAGCTTCTGCTTGAGATAGGTACCGTCACCTTCACCCACCACCGTGATACCGTTGAAGTAGCGCTTCTGGTGATGCACTTCCTGGCGAATCGGCACGCCGGTGATCAGCGCGGTGTGCCGGTCAGCCGCAAACTTACCCATCATTCCCAGGTAGCCCTCGACGGACTCCTTGAGCACCGGCACGGCCGTTTCCGGCCACACCAGCAGGTCGACCGGCTTGGAGCTGAAGCTCATGTCGCGGTACAGCGCGAGCTGCGCATTCAACTGCTCGGGGTCCCACTTCATGCTTTGTTCGACGTTGCCCTGGATCGCGGCGACGGTCAGTGGCGCGCCCGAGGGCGTGGTCCAGGCATGATGCTTGAGTGCCAGGCCGATGGCCCAGGGCGCTACCAGTAACACCAGGCCAGCGCCGATAAACCCATTGCGTTTGCCGGCCAGCAGGCGTGGCAGGTTGCACAGCAGGGCCGCCGTCAGCGCCAGGGCAAAGGAAATCAGCCACATCCCGCCCACTGGCGCCAGGCCGGTGAGGGGGCCGTCGAGCTGGCTGTAACCGGAGTACAACCACGGGAATCCGGTGAGGAACCAGCCGCGAAAGGCCTCCTGGCCGACCCATAACGCGGCAAACGTGAGCGCATCCGCCAACGGCGCTTCATTGCGACGCAGCCAGCGCGCCCATAACCACGCGGGCAGGGCGAAGAACCAGGCAATGGCGGCGGTAAACAACAGCATCAGAAACCCCGCCAGCAGCACCGAAGCGCCGCCGAAGTGGTGGATGCTGTAGTAGATCCAGCTGGTGCCGGCGCCAAACAGGCCGAACCCGAAGCACCAGCCACGGCCCAGGGCCTGGCGCGGCGTCAGCTCCCGCAGCCCGACATAGAACAATCCGACCGCAACCAATGCAAACGGCCACAGGTCGAATGGCGCCAGCGCCAGGGTGGTGATGGCGCCGGCCACCACGGCCAGCAGATTACCGGGCCAGCCGGGGCGGGTTAGGCGCTGCATATCAATCCTTAGCGGGCAATAGGTGTCAGGCGAATCAAGTGGATGCGGCGGCTGTCGGCATTCAGGATGCGGAAGCGATAGGCGCCGATCTCGGTGGTTTCGTTACGCTTGGGCAGGTGCCCGAACGCACTCATCACCAGGCCACCGACGGTGTCGAACTCGTCGTCGGAGAATTCGCTGTCGAAGAACTCGTTGAAGTTCTCGATCGGCGTCAGCGCCTTGACCAGGAAGTCACCGCTGGGCAGCGGCTTGATGTAGCTGTCTTCTTCGACGTCGTGCTCATCCTCGATGTCGCCGACGATCTGTTCCAGCACGTCTTCGATGGTCACCAGGCCCGCCACGCCGCCGTATTCGTCGATCACAATGGCCATGTGATTGTGGTTGGCGCGAAATTCGCGCAGCAGCACATTCAGGCGCTTGGATTCGGGCACGAAGGTGGCCGGGCGCAGCAGGTCCTTGATGTTGAAGCTGTCACCGTTCTCCTTGAGGATCAGCGGCAGCAGGTCCTTGGCCAGCAGGACACCCATGACGTCGTCATGGCTTTCGCCGATCACCGGGTAGCGCGAGTGCGCCGAGTCGATCACGGCCGGGAGGAATTCCCGTGGGGTCTGGGTCGCCTTGATGCTGATCATCTGCGAGCGCGGGACCATGATGTCCCGAACCTGCAGGTCAGCCACCTGGATGGCGCCTTCGACGATGGCCAGCGCTTCGCTGTCCAGCAACTTATTCTGGTGGGCCTCGCGCAGCAGCTCCAGCAGCTCCTGGCGGTTTTTCGGCTCGTGGGCAAAAGCCTGGGTCAGTTTACCCAGCCATGACTTTTGCCCGTTGCTCGATCGGTCTTCGCTCATAGCGATTACTCTAAATCCTTTGATGTGACAGTTGAGTGTTGATCAGTTTTCGTCGTCTGCATATGGATCAGGGTGACCCAATTCTGCAAGCAACGTTCGTTCCAGTGCTTCCATTTCCTCGGCTTCTTCATCGTCTATATGGTCGTAACCCAAGAGATGCAAGCAGCCGTGGATGACTAGATGGGCCCAGTGAGCCTCAAGTTCCTTGCCTTGTTCCTTCGCTTCACGCTCGACCACCTCGACGCAGATCACCAGGTCGCCCAGCAGGGGGATATCCAGCAACTCATCGGGTACATCGGCGGGAAACGACAGCACGTTGGTCGCGTAGTCCTTCTGGCGCCAGGTGTGGTTCAGCTCGCGGCCCTCGGGCTCGTCCACCAGGCGGATGGTCAGTTCCGAGTCGGCGCTGCGCTGGCGCAGGGCCAGGGCGCACCATTGACGGAACTGTTCTTCGCTGGGGGCGGGCGCTTCGGTGGCCAGCTGCAGGTCAAGCTCAAGCATCGCGGCGAACGTCCTTGGCCGGTGTGTCATCGCGGTGGTCGAAGCGCTCGTAGGCTTCGACAATGCGCTGCACCAGCGGGTGGCGGACCACGTCCTTGGGCATGAAGTGCGTGAAGCTGATACCCGGCACATCCTTGAGCACCTCGATCACCTGGGCCAGGCCGGACTTGGTGCCTTTGGGCAGGTCGACCTGGGTGACGTCACCGGTGATCACGGCGGTGGAGCCGAAACCGATACGGGTGAGGAACATCTTCATCTGCTCGACGGTGGTGTTCTGGCTTTCGTCGAGGATGATGAAGCTGTTGTTCAAGGTGCGGCCGCGCATGTAGGCCAGCGGGGCGATCTCGATCACCTGGCGCTCGATCAGCTTGGCCACGTATTCAAAGCCGAGCATCTCGTACAGTGCGTCGTAGAGCGGGCGCAGGTACGGGTCGATCTTCTGGGCCAGGTCGCCGGGCAGGAAGCCGAGTTTTTCACCGGCCTCGACCGCTGGGCGCACCAGCAGGATACGGCGTACTTGCTCACGCTCGAGGGCGTCGACCGCACAGGCCACGGCCAGGTAGGTCTTGCCGGTACCGGCCGGGCCGATGCCGAAGTTGATGTCGTTGCCGAGGATTTCCTTGACGTAGCGCTGCTGATTCAAGCCGCGGGGGCGAATCATGCCTTTTTTGGTGCGCAGGGCCACGCTGGCTTCGGCCACCGGGTTGTTGGCCAGGTCTTCCACGGCAGATTCCTGCAGGTACAGGTGCACCGTTTCCGGCGACAGCTCACTACCCTTGGTTTCACGGTAGAGACGGCGCAGCAGGTTTTCTGCAGACGTGGTGTGTTGGGGTTCACCAATGAGCTCGAACTGATTGCCGCGATTGCGGATCTCGATGCTCAGGCGTTGTTCGATCAGGCGCAGGTGCTCGTCGAACTGTCCGCACAGGTTGGCGAAACGGCGAGCCTCAAAGGGCTCGAGGAGAAAACGATGGGGTTCTGCTATGGGTGCGTTCAAGGTTGCTTTTAGCCGCCCTTTGGCTGTTTAAGTGAAAGAGAGGATAACGCCAGCACGCCGGGTGCGAAAGCACTTAAACGGAGCATATTGGCTGACGGCGATTCTGTAGGAGCGAGCTTGCTCGCGAAAAACGTCAACGGTAACGCGTGCAGCCTGAATATACGCGGTGCCCTCAGGTTTTTCGCGAGCAAGCTCGCTCCTACAGAAACTTGGTTTATTGCACCAGCGACCCGCGCAGCGAGTGCGGTTGCGCCGCATCGATGTGCACGTCGGCAAACTGACCGATCAATGTCGGATTATCGCAACGGAAGTTGACGATCCGGTTGTTCTCGGTGCGGCCCTGCAATTCGCCAGGGTCTTTTTTCGAGTAGTCGGTGACCAGGATGCGCTGGATGGAGCCGACCATTTGTCGGCTGATCTCGAAACCCTGCTGGTTAAGGCGATGTTGCAGCGCGTTCAAGCGCTCTTTTTTCAGCGCTTCCGGCGTTTCATCCAACAGGTCCGCCGCCGGGGTGCCGGGGCGCTGGCTGTAGACGAACGAGTAGGAGAAGTCGAAACCGACGTCTTCGATCAGCTTCATGGTCTGCTGGAAGTCTTTCTCGGTTTCGCCGGGGAAGCCGACGATAAAGTCCGAGCTGATGCAGATGCCTGGCACCGCCGCGCGCAATTTACGCAGTTTGGATTTGTATTCCAGGGCGGTGTGGTTGCGTTTCATCGCCGAGAGGATGCGGTCCGAGCCCGATTGCACCGGCAAATGCAGGTGCTTGACCAGTTCCGGCACGTCGGCATGGGCCTGGATCAGGCTATCGGAGAACTCCAGCGGGTGCGAGGTGGTGTAGCGAATGCGTTCGATGCCATCCACCGCAGCGACCACGCGGATCAACTCCGCCAGGTCAGCCAGGCGCCCGTCGTGGGTCAGGCCGCGATAGCCGTTGACGTTCTGGCCCAGCAGGGTCACTTCGCGCACGCCGTTTTCGGCCAGATGGATGATTTCTGCGAGCACGTCGTCAAACGGCCGGCTGACCTCTTCACCACGGGTGTAGGGCACCACACAGAAGGTGCAGTACTTGCTGCAGCCTTCCATCACCGACACGTAGGCGCTCGGCCCGTCGATACGCGGCTCGGGCAAGTGGTCGAATTTTTCGATTTCCGGGAACGAGACGTCGACCTGGGGCAGCTTGGTGACGCGTGCGGCGTCGATCATTTCCGGCAGGCGGTGCAGGGTCTGTGGGCCGAAGACCACGTCGACATACGGCGCACGGTCGCGGATCGCGGCGCCTTCCTGGCTGGCCACGCAACCGCCGACGGCGATCACCATGTCCGGGTTGGCCAGTTTCAATTCGCGCCAGCGGCCCAGCTGCGAGTACACACGGTCCTGGGCCCGCTCGCGGATCGAGCAGGTATTGAGCAGGATCACGTCGGCATCTTCGGCGCGGGCGGTGACTTCCAGGGCCTGGTGTTCACCCAGCAGGTCGACCATGCGCGAGCTGTCGTACTCGTTCATCTGGCAACCGTGGGTTTCGATATAAAGCTTCTTGGCCATGGGAATCGTCAACTGGTGGTAAAGAACCGCGCATTATAGGGGTCATGCCCATCGGTTCCTAGCACTGTGCATCGGGTGCCATGCTATAGTTCGCGCCCTCTTTTATATCCCCCATGTGTTCCTCACCCACCATGACCAAACGTGAAGCTCCAATCTATAAGGTGATTTTCCTCAACCAGGGCCAGGTGTTCGAAATGTACGCCAAGCAGATCTATCAAAGTGATCTGTGGGGTTTCCTGGAAGTGGAAGAGTTCGTCTTTGGCGAGCGCACACAGCTGGTCGTCGACCCGGGCGAGGAAAAGCTCAAGGCCCAGTTCGAAGGCGTGGTGCGCAGTTTTGTGCCGATGCATTCGATCGTGCGCATCGACGAAGTCGAGCGCCTGGGCACGCCGAAGATCAGCGAAGCCCGGGGCATGAGCAATGTCATGCCGTTTCCGATGCCGATGCCTGAGAAATAGGCTGGGTGTCAGGGCAGGGGTGAGAAGGGCGAGCGCCCATCGGCACTCTGCAGTTCCAGCAGGTAGTTGCGGAAAATCTGCCCCAGTACTTGGGTGGCCACTTCCAATTCATCGCGTTGCATGTGCTCGGCGACTTCGTCGGCGGTGTCCAGCGCGTCTTCGGCGCCGTTGACCGCGGCCATTTTCAGCACGATATAGGCCTGGACGTTATTGGCCGGCACGCCTTCGCCTTTGAAGAACATGGTGCCGAGCTGGAACTGCGCCTGCGCGTGGCCCTGCAGCGAGGCTTTCTCGAAGTAGCTCAAGGCTTTGTTGAGGTCACGGGCGGGGTTTTTGCTGTCGTGGTAGTACTCGCCCAACTCGTATTGCGCCTGCGCATCCCCACCGTCGGCCTGTTTCTGACACGCGCTCAGGGCTTCGGCCTGGCTGTCTGGCTGGGTATTGAGGGTGCAACGACCCATCGCTGGGATTAACAACGAGTTGCCGCCTGCCTGGGCATGTGCCAGCAGCGGCTGAAGGAGCAACAGGCAGCCCAGTACCAGGGTGCGGCCGGTGCGTTTCATGGGAATCGACTTACCTCTGACGGGGCGCGCGGACCCTCTCGGGATCCAATAAGCGCGCATTATGAAATAAGCAGGCCTCTGCTTACAAAGTCTTTACTCGTTTTTCTGCTGCTTGGGCAAGTTATCTGCCGGATTGCAGGTAAATTCTCGGAAAAATAAGGAAATCCCTGTAGGCAAAGTAGCAAATCTGACGCCGCCCACAGCGACGTCAGGTTTTTGCTCCGGCTTATTTCAGTGCGGCGAAGGCGCGTTCGGCGGCATCCAGTGTCAGTTTCAGCTCGGCATCGCCATGGGCGATCGAGGTGAAGCCGGCTTCGAAGGCACTCGGTGCCAGGTACACGCCGCCCTCCAGCATCAGGTGGAAGAAGCGCTTGAACAGGTCGGCATCGCTGCCCATCACATCATCAAAGGTGACGATGTCATCGGCACCACTGAAGTACAGGCCAAACATGCCGCCCGCTTGCGTGGTCACGAACGGGATACCGGCGGCGTCGGCGCGCTGTTGCAGGCCGTCCAGCAGGCGGGTTGTGTAGTCGGTCAGCTCGGCGTGGAAGCCCGGGCGGCTGATCAGGCGCAGGGTGGTCAGGCCGGCCGCCATGGCCAGCGGGTTACCCGAGAGTGTGCCGGCCTGGTACACGGGGCCCAGCGGCGCGATGTGCTGCATGATCTCGCGCTTGCCGCCGAAGCAGCCCACGGGCATGCCGCCACCGATGATCTTGCCGAACGTGCTCAGGTCCGGCGTGACGCCGTAGTGCGCCTGGGCACCGCCGAGGGCAACGCGGAAGCCGGTCATCACTTCGTCGAAAATCAGCACCACGCCGTGCTTGTCGCACTGTTCGCGCAGGCCTTGCAGAAAGCCCGGGGCGGGCGGCACGCAGTTCATGTTGCCGGCCACTGGCTCGACGATGATGCACGCTACGTCCTGGCCGACTTCGCTGAGCATCTGCTCGACGGCGCCGATGTCGTTGAACGGCAGGGTCAGGGTGTGTTTGGCGAACGCTGCCGGTACGCCGGCCGAGCTGGGTACGCCTTGGGTCAGCGCGCCGGAACCGGCTTTGACCAGCAGGCTATCGGAATGGCCGTGGTAGCAGCCTTCGAACTTGATGATGCTGTCGCGGCCGGTGAAACCACGGGCCAGGCGAATCGCACTCATGGTGGCTTCGGTGCCGGAGCTGACCATGCGCACCATCTCCATCGACGGCACGATGCTGCAGACCAGATCGGCCATCTCGGTTTCCATGGCGGTCGGTGCGCCGTAGGACAGGCCGTGTTCCAGTTGCCTGCGCACTGCGTCCAGCACGTCGGGGTGGCTGTGGCCGAGGATCATCGGGCCCCAGGAGCCGACGTAATCCACGTAGCGCTTGTCATCTTCGTCGGTGACGTAGGCGCCTTCGGCATGCTTGAAGAACAACGGCGTGCCGCCCACGCTTTTGAACGCACGCACGGGGGAGTTCACACCGCCGGGGATGTGTTTCTGGGCATCGGCAAACAGGGTTTCGGAACGAGACATGATCGGGCTCTCTAAACTGAAATTTTAAGAAGGTCGTTGAAGGCGCGGGCGCGGCGCGTGACTTCCTGGGTACTGTCGGCACCGAACAGGCCGTGGACCACGGCCAGCAGGTCGGCACCATGGGCCACCAGCGGTCCGGCGTTTTCCAGGGTGATGCCGCCGATCACGCAGATCGGCACATGCAGGCGCTTGCGGGCCTCGGCGAGCATTTCAACGGTGGCGGCCGGAGCGCCCGGCTTGGTGTTGGAATTGAAGAAGCGGCCGAAGGCGACATAGCTGGCGCCTTCTTTTGCCGCCTGTTCGGCCAGTTCGATCTGGCCGTGGCAGGTGGCGCCGATGATCGCCTTGGAACCGAGCAACGCACGGGCCGGCGTCAGTGGGCCATCGGTCTGGCCCAGGTGCACGCCGACGCCCAGGCGCGCGGCCAGGTCGAAGTCATCATTGATAATAAGCTGGGTCTTGTAGCGCGAGCACAGCTCCCGCAGTTTTTCCGCTTCGCGCAGGCGCCGGGCTTCGTCGCTGCTTTTGTCGCGGTACTGCAGCAGGGTCACGCCACCGTCCAATGCCGCTTCGACATAGGCGAGGAACTTGCCGGCCAACAGTTGGCTGTCGGTAATGGCGTAAAGGCCACGTAGTTTCATCGGGCAGGCCTCTTGCTGTTAAGAGCAGATAGTTACGAGCAGAAATCCAGCGGCAGCCGGCGCGGTACGAACTGGCCCTGGCCGAGTTGTTCGGCGTCACGCAGGGTGCGCCAAGTGTAGTTAAGTGCCGACTGCACCGCACTCACCAGCCCTTCGCCTTGGGCGATCCGTCCGGCCAGGGCGCTGGCCAGGGTGCAGCCCGAACCGTGATAGCTGCCGGGCAGGCGCTGGCAGGTAAAGGTCTGGCGCGTGCCATCACGGCTGTAGAGGCGGTTGTGCACTTCGTGCTCATCGCCATGGCCGCCGGTGATCAACAGGTGCTTGATGAACGGCAACAGCTTCTCGGCGCATTCGTCGGCGGTGCCCTCGGGCAGTTCGGCGAGGATACGGGCTTCAGGCAGGTTCGGCGTGGCGATCAGCGACAGCGGCAGCAGCCGCTCGCGCATGGCATAGCCGACTTCGTCCTTGCCCAGGCTGCCGCCGCCGCCGGCGCGCAGCACCGGGTCGCACACGACCGGCAGGTGCGGGTGCGCCTGCAGCAGTTCGACCACGGTGTCGACCATTGCGGTGGAGCCGAGCATGCCCAGCTTGACCGCCGCCACGTCGGAGTCACCGAGTACGGCATTGGCCTGGGCCAGTACCCACTCACGGTCCAGTACACGGAAATCGCTGACATTGACGGTGTTCTGCACGGTCAGGGCAGTGACGGCCGGGGCCGCATGGCAGCCTTGGGCGAGCAGGGCTTCGATATCTGCCTGCAAGCCGGCGCCACCACTGGGATCATGGCCGGAGAGACAGAGGACAACGGGGCGAGAGCTGTAGATATTCATGGTGCGCGAGCTTACCACCAAACGCTTTTGGCGGGGCCTTCGGGCGATGGTTGAATGTTGTCGCGAAAACGCCGCTTTTTTTGGTGTTTTCTCGTCGATGAAACGCGCTGAAAGCCTTGTTCTAGAGCCTTTCAAAAAATCATTTCAATGGTGTCCAATGGCCTTTAGCGGCTATGCTAAAGTGGATTCAAACAACTTAACTGTACCGCCGGTGTACGTCTTCTCAAAAGGAATGGGGGGCTTTTGACATAACCGGACAGGCCACGCTGGGGCTCTATGCGCTATTTGCTGATCTTATTGTTGTGCGGGCTGCCGATGCTCGCCAGCGCCATCGAGTTCAACCAGGACACCCGAAGCCTGCCGCTGGGCCGAGCCATGCAAGTGCTCGAAGACCCGACCGATGCCCTCACCATCGCCGAAGTAAGCTCCCCCGCCTACGCTGCTCAATTCAAGCACCATGACAACGCCACCCTCAACGCCGGCTATTCGCGCTCAGTGTTCTGGCTCAAGGTCGACCTGCATTACGTGGCCAAGGACCCCCGTGCCCCCCGTACCTGGTTCCTGGAGTTGGCTTACCCGCCGCTGAATCATCTGGACCTGTACCAGAACGATGGCACCGGTAACTATCGGCTGGCCAGCCGCACCGGCAGTGCGCTGCCTTTTTCCAGTCGTGAAGTCAGCCAGAGCAACTACCTGTTCAAGCTCAATTTCGTGCCCGACCAGCAGCAAACGCTCTACCTGCGCCTGCAAAGCGAGGGCTCGATCCAGGCGCCGTTGACGCTCTGGGCCGGCACCGCTTACCTGGAGCAACAACCGCTGCGCCTGTCTGTGCTGGGGGTGATCTATGGCGTCCTGCTGGGGATGCTGGTCTACAACCTGTTCATCTACCTGAGCGTGCGCGACACCAGCTACCTGTATTACATCCTCTATATCGCCTCGTTTGGCCTGTACCAACTGTCGGTCAATGGCGTGGCCGTGCAGTACTTCTGGCCGAACAACCCGTGGTGGGCGAATGCGGCGGTGCCGTTGCTGATCGGTTCGGCGGCGCTGTTCGGCAGCCTGTTCGCCCGCAGCTTCCTGCATACCGCGCAGCACAGCCGCTGGCTCAACCGGCTCTTGCTGGCACTGGCGGTATGCGGCGGCGTAGTGATGGCGCTGGCGCTGCTGACCAGCTACGCCCTGGCCTTGCGCCTGGCGACCGGCCTGGCGCTGGTATTCACCGTGACCATCTTCGTCGCCGCCATCAAGGCCTGGTACTGCGGCCAGCGGGTGGCGCGGTATTTCATTATCGCGTGGTCGGCGTTCCTGCTGGGCGGGGTGGTGAACACGCTGATGGTACTGGGCTACCTGCCCAATGTGTTCCTCACCATGTACGCCAGCCAGATCGGCTCGGCGATTGAAGTGGCGCTGCTATCCCTGGCCCTCGCCGACCGTATCAATGCCATGCGTGAGCAGCAGGCGCAGATCCTGTTCGATGCCAGCCAGAAGCTCGAAGTGCTCAACCAGCAACTGGCCCGCAGCAACCGTCTCAAGGATGAATTCCTCGCGACGCTGACCCACGAACTGCGCACGCCCATGAACGGTGTGATCGGCTCCCTTGAGCTGATGCAAACGGTGTCGCTGGACGACGACCTGGCGCAGTACCAGCAAACGGCCGCCGGTTCGGCACGGGACATGATGCGCATGGTCAACGGCATCCTCACCCTCACCGAATTGCAGGCCGGGCGCCTGAGTGCCCAGCCTCGGGTGTTCAGCCTGCGCGGCGTGCTCGACACCTTGCGCCAGCAATTTACCACCAGTGCCCAAGGCAAAGGCCTGGCATTTTCCATCGATGTCGCCGATGAGCTGCCGGACCGTGTGGTGGGTGACGCCGACAAACTGCTCCAGTGCCTGGATTGCTTGCTGGACAACGCTTTCAAGTTCACCCGCGAAGGCTCCGTGCGCCTGCGGGTGGTGGGTGTACCTCACAGTGATGGCGACGTGCGCCTGAGCTTCATTGTGACCGACACCGGTATTGGCTTCGCCTTCCTCGACGAGGCGACCTTGTACCAGCGCTTTTTCCAGCTCGATGGCTCCATGACCCGCGAATACGGCGGCCTGGGTATCGGCCTGGCCATCTGCCGGCAATTGATCGAGCTGTTGGGCGGACGCCTTACCCATCATTCCGAGCCGCACAAGGGCAGCCGCTTCCAGTTGGACGTGAACGTCAGCCCGGTGCCGCCCGAGGCAAAACCGGCGCCCGATCGGCAGCGTGCGCCTCAGGACTGCACGGTATTGCTGGTGGATGACAACAGCGTGGGCCAGTTGGTGGTGCGCGGCATGTTGCTCAAGCTGGGTTACCGGGTGAAAACCGTGGACAGTGGCCCGGCGGCGTTGGCGGCCTTGCAGGGGCAAAGCTTCGACGCGGTCTTGCTGGATGTGCCCGAAGGCGGCTTCTCGTTGTGTTGTCAGATCCGTGCACTGCCGGGCTGCGGTGAATTGCCGGTGATCGCCTTGAGTACGTCGCTGAATACGTCCGAGCGAGAGCGCGGTCATGGCATCGGCATCACCGACCGCCTGGCCAAGCCGGTGCGCTTCGAGGCGCTGCAGGCGGTACTGGAGCGCCACTTGTTGAGCGCGCTCGAGGGCGAAAGCGCCGGGCATTCGGCGGGTATGCCACTTTTTTAACCCGGATGACGGTGCTTAACTGAAAAAACCGGCCTCAATCGATCTGCGCCTTTCTTTCTGGGTAGGTGTGCATTCGACAGGGCCTTTTTCCAGGAGGCCCGTCATGAACCTGCATCAGTTCGCCGAAACCCACGACGTCACCAACCAGCCGCCCTCCCTGGACGGCACCAACCTGTACCGCATCGACGTGCCCCTGCAAGACTGGTCGCGGCGCTTTGGCGCCGGCTGGGCGCAGGCGCGCATCGATGCCTACGGGGCGTTGGCCGGCGGGCCGCTGATGGCGGCCGGGTTCCTGGCCAACCAGAACAAACCGGTGTTCAGCAGCCATGACCGGTATGGGCATCGCATCGACCTGGTGGAGTTTCACCCGGCCTACCACGAGCTGATGCGCTCCGCGGTCGAGCATGGCCTGCCGTCGTTGCCGTGGGCCCATCCACAGTCCGGTGCCCATGTGGCGCGTGCGGCCATGACCTACCTGCACAGCCAGGCTGAGGCCGGCACCGGCTGCCCGCTGACCATGACCTTCGCTTGCGTCCCTGCCCTGCGCTTGCAACCGGACCTGGCGCAGACCTGGCTGCCGAAAATCCTCAGCACCCACTATGACCCGCGCAATGTCGGCATTGCCCACAAGGCCGGTGCAACCATCGGCATGGCGATGACCGAGAAGCAGGGCGGCACCGACGTGCGCGCCAACACCACCCGCGCCTATCCGGTGGGCGCCGGCGGGCCCGGGCAAGCCTATGAACTGGTCGGTCACAAGTGGTTCTGCTCCGCGCCGATGTGCGATGCCTTCCTGACCCTGGCCCAGACCGACAAAGGCCTGACCTGTTTCCTGCTGCCCCGGCACCGCCCGGATGACACCCGCAACGAGTTCTATATCCAGCGCCTGAAAAACAAATTGGGCAACTGCTCCAATGCGTCCAGTGAAGTGGAGTTTCGTGGGGCCCTGGCCTGGATGATCGGTGAAGAGGGGCGTGGCGTGCCGACCATCATCGAGATGGTCGCCATGACCCGCTTCGATTGCATGGTCGGTTCCAGTGCCTTGATGCGCCAGGCGCTGACTCAGGCCAGCCATCACTGTGCTCATCGCCGGGTCGGTGGCCGTGTGCTCAGCGAGCAACCGCTGATGCAAAACGTGCTGGCCGACCTCGCTCTGGAAAGCGAAGCCTCGCTCGCCTTGAGCATGCGCATGGGCTGCGCCCTGGACAATCTGGGCGATGAGCGGGAAGCCAAGTTCGCTCGGCTGGTGACGGCGGTGGGCAAGTATTGGATCTGCAAGCGCGCCCCGGCAATGATCAACGAAGCCGCCGAATGCATGGGCGGCGCGGGCTACGTGGAGGACAGCATCCTGCCGCGCTTGTACCGTGAGGCACCGGTGAATTCGACATGGGAAGGTTCCGGCAATGTGCAATGCCTGGACGTGCTGCGCGCACTCTCCAAGGAGCCCGGTGTGCTGGAAGCGCTGTTTGTCGAACTCGGTGACGGGCATGGAGATAAGCAGCTGGCACGGCATATCGAACACCTGAAGTCGGCGTTCATGGACACCCAGGACATCCAGTACCGCGCGCGGCAGTTGACCGAGGATATTGCCGTGGCGCTACAGGCCAAGTTGCTGCTGGAGGCCGGTCATGCGGCGGTCAGCGATGGTTTTATCGCCAGCCGTTTGGGCCAGTCGTCTGGCCGCGTCTACGGCACCTTGCCGCGTGGCGTCGATGTCGGGGCCATCGTCGCGCGCTCAAGCCCCAATGTATCTGAATAAACACGGTCCAAATGTGGGAGGGGGCTTGCAGCCATCTTGAGAGGACACTCCAATTCAAGGTTTGCGTCTGACAGGGATACAGGCAAGATAAAGGCCTGCAAGTCAGAACACAGGATGCTTACCGTGACCGAAGCTTTTGTTGTCGTTCAAACCGCCGAAGAGGCCGTGGATCGGCTGGCGGCCCTGCATGAGCGGGCTACCGGCGCGCTCAATCAAGCCCTCAAGCAATACCTCAAGGACCGCGTCGAACCCGACGCCGAACAACGCGCGCTGTTTCGCTATCCGGAACTGCGCCTGACTTACCACTGCCACGGCGAAGTCCCACAGACTACCCGGGCGTATGCCAAGGTCCAGTTACCTGGGACCTACAGCGTAACCGTCACGCATCCGGCGGCGTTCCGTAAGTATTTGCTGGAACAACTGGTGCCGCTGATGCACGACTTCACCGTGACGGTGGAAGTGGGCGTCAGCCAGCAAAACATTCCATACCCTTACGTAGTGGAGCAGGGCGACGAACTGGCCGGCTCCGGTGTGACCGCCGCGACCTTGGCGCGCGTGTTCCCCAGCACCGACCTGTCGGCCGCCACTGACGGCATCGCCGATGGCCTGTATGACTGGGAAAACACCGACCCGCTGCCCCTGGCGCTGTTCGATGCGGCGCGCGTGGACTTTTCCCTGCGTCGGCTGGTGCATTACACCGGCAGCGACTGGCGCCATGTGCAGCCGTGGATCCTGCTGACCAACTACCACCGCTATGTCGACCAGTTCATCCTGCATGGCCTGGAACAATTGCGCAGCGACCCGCGTTTTATCCGCATGGTGCTGCCGGGCAACGTCATCATCGACAAGAGCATGGACCACGGCGAAGCCTCGGCGATTGCCGCCGGCGTAGTGTGGCACCGCTACCAGATGCCGGCCTATCACCTGCAGGCCAGCGATGGCCACGGCGTGACCCTGGTGAACATCGGTGTCGGCCCGTCCAACGCCAAGAACATCACCGACCACCTGGCGGTGCTGCGTCCGCATTGCTGGCTGATGATTGGCCACTGTGGCGGCCTGCGCCAATCCCAGACCATCGGCGACTACGTACTGGCCCACGCTTATATGCGCCGCGATGGGATTCTCGACCGGGTGGTGCCGCCGAACATCCCGATCCCGGCCCTGGCCGAAGTGCAGATGGCCTTGCAGCAGGCGGCGGCGAATGTCACCGGTGAGAAAGGCGAAGAGCTGAAAAAACGCCTGCGGACCGGCACCGTGCTGACCTATGACGACCGCAACTGGGAACTGCGCTGGGCCCAGGAACGGCCGTTGATCAACCTGTCCCGCGCCGTGGCGGTGGACATGGAAAGCGGCACCATCGCTGCCCAGGGCTACCGCTTGCGCGTCCCGTACGGCACGTTGTTGTGTGTGTCGGACAAGCCGCTGCACAGTGAGATCAAGCTGCCGGGTTCGGCCAACGCGTTCTACGAACGTGCGGTCAGCCAGCACTTGAAGATCGGCATCGAGGCGGTGGACCTGTTGCGTACCGAACTCAACTCGCTGCACTCGCGCAAACTGCGCAGCTTCGACGAGCCGCCGTTCCGCTAAGCGGTTGGGATGGTCATTTAGCGGTCAGGCCACTAGCATTGTCGGTCCTGATCGTTAGATGTTCCTTTGCCATGTCCCGTCCCACCCGTCCCGATTCGCGCCGCCCTGGCGTGAAACCTCCGTATTCTGCCGCGCGCCGTGTTGCCAAGGCGCCACCGGCCGAGCCGAAGTTGGTGCTGTTCAATAAACCCTTCGATGTGCTGACCCAGTTCAGCGACGAAGGCGGGCGCGCGACGCTCAAGGACTTTATCGACATCCCCGGCATCTACCCGGCAGGCCGCCTGGACCGTGACAGCGAAGGTCTGTTGTTGCTGACCAACGACGGCCAGTTGCAGGCGCGTATTGCCGACCCCAAGCACAAGCTGGCGAAAACCTACTGGGTGCAGGTGGAAGGCGAACCCACCGAAGCATTGCTGCAACGCCTGCGCGACGGGGTGGAACTCAACGACGGCAAAACCTTGCCCGCCGAGGCCCGGCGTCTGGATGAACCGGCGTTATGGCCGCGCAACCCGCCGGTGCGCTTTCGCAAAAACCTACCGACGTACTGGCTTGAACTGGTGATTCGAGAGGGGCGTAATCGCCAGGTTCGGCGCATGACCGCCGCCGTGGGCCTGCCGACCTTGCGCCTGGTGCGGGTGCGTATTGGCGATTGGACAATCGACGGCCTGGACCAAGGCCAATGGAAGGAAGTACCTGCGCGTTTATAAAGCGCCAGACTCGATGAGGCCGATCACCACGCTCTTGATGATGAACGCGGCCACGCCCAGGCCCAATACGAAAAACAGGATGAACGAACCAAAGCGCCCGGCCTTGGATTTCTTCGCCAGGTCCCAGACGATAAAGCCCATGAAAATGATCAGGATAGTGACCAGGCCGGTCATCATCCATTCTTCGAACAGGGCGGGGTCGATGTTGTTCATGGGCTCTTCCAACGGGGCAGGCGGCAAGTATACGGCAGCGTCACAGGCGCAACATTGACCTGCGTCGGTGCGTCGCACGCAGACTTCACTGTTGAAACACAGGCCAAATGTGGGAGGGGGCTTGCCTCCGATAGCGGTGTGTCAGGCTGTGTATCTGGTGACTGATACTCCATCGGGGGCAAGCCCCCTCCCACATTTGATCTTCATTGTTCATGGGATCAGGTGCGCAGGTGGGTCAGCGGCAGCTCGGTGCTGTTGAGCACCTGGTTCAGCACAAAGCTCGAGCGCACGCTGGTCACGCCTTCGATCCGAGTGAGGTGGCCCAGCAGCAGTTTCTGATAGTGGTCCATGTCCGGCACCACCACTTTCAACTGATAGTCAGCATCCATCCCCGTCACCAAACTGCATTCCAGCACCTGGGGCAGGGTGCGGATGGCTGCTTCGAAGTTCTCGAAACGCTCGGGGGTGTGGCGGTCCATGCCGATCAGCACATAGGCCGTGAGGCTCAGGCCGAGCATCTTGCGGTCGAGCAGGGCGACCTGGCGCGCGATGTAGCCGTCGTCCTCCAACTGCTTGACCCGGCGTGAGCAGGGCGAAGGCGACAGGCCGATACGCTCGGCCAACTCCTGGTTGGAGATCCTCGCGTCGCGCTGCAATTCCGCCAAAATACTCAGGTCGTATCGGTCAAGCTTGCTCATCGGGTTGGCCTTTGTCGTAACTATTGCGGTGAATTATCCATGAAGGGTTAAAAATTGCGCAAGCACTGTTTATTGACGCAATCTTCGCAATCATCTGTCCGGCGCTGGCCTGTATCTTTATCAACAGAATCACCGCCTGGACAACAGTCCACAGCAGCTCGCCCAATCAGGCGTGCTGCGGCCGCCACCCCAGCAGGGTCGAGCCGGCCTCCAGGCTGCACACTGTCCACAAGACGGCGTGAGGTGAGCCAACGTCAAAAGCGTTGAGCATGGACGAAGTTCTCAAGGGGTGGCCGACGGGTCACCCCTTTTCTTTTGCCTTAAGAAAATTGTTCTTGTGACTGATAACCTGTCTCAGAACCGGGTGAGGCTTTTCCAGTCTTATCTATGAGGCCGGACCTTCCAGGCCCTTATCCGCAGTGAGGAATAGCATGAAGCGCATCTGGCGTATGGCAGGTGTAGGTTTGCTGATAGTCACCGTCGGCACGCAAGTGATGGCCGACGAGCCGCGCCCTGAGGGGGGCGGCCAGCATGAAAGAGGGCCGGAGGGTAACGAACAGCCGCGCCCGCAGAATAACCAGCCGCGTCCACAGAACAATCAACCCCGGCCGGAAAACAATCAGCCCCGTCCACAGAACCCGCATTTTGATCGTGCCGAGCAACCGCCCCACGGCGGGCAGTGGCAAGGTCGCCCGCCAGGTGCCGAACAGCCTCGGCCAGCCCCGCAGCCTGCGAATAACCTGCCGATCCAGAGTCGCCCCGATACCGTGCGCCAGACCCAGGAGCCGCGTCAGGGTTACTACCGTGACATTCCTCGACGTAACGACGACAACCGCAATTGGGAGGCCGGCGGCCCAGGTTCGCGGCCGGGCTACAACGGGCATCCCAACGATAACCGCTGGCCAGGTCGCCCCGATGGCCATGGCAACGGCTGGGGCCCTGGCCCGCAATATCGTCCCGGTTATACCGTCGACCGCTTCCCCGACCGCAATTACCGCGTGCCGTACCGTGGCCAGGATTACTTCTTCTCCGGCGGCTACTGGTACCGCCCCCAAGGCCCGCGCTATGTGGTCGTGGCGCCGCCGTATGGCATCCGCGTGCATTACTTGCCCGACTACGCGCGTGAAGTGTGGGTGGGTGGTTCGCTGCTGTTCCTGGCCGCCGGCGCCTACTACGCCTACGAACAAAGCACCCAGCAATACGTAGTGGTACAACCGCCGACGCAAGTGCTGGCACCGCAGCCAGCACCCCAAGGCAATGGTTATGATGTGGTGGCCTATCCCGCCAACGGGCAGTCACCAGCGCAAGTGCAGCAGGACGGCTACGACTGTTATCGCTGGGCAGTGCAACAAAGCGGCTTCGACCCGCAGGCCGTCACCTACGCGCCTGACCCGGCGGTGGTGCAAACCTACCGCCAGGCCCAGGGCAACTGCCTGAGCAGTCGCGGGTATCAGGTGCAATAGGGACAGCTGCAAGCTTCAAGCTTCAAGCTTGCGGCTTATAGCTTGCAGCTTGTACCTGATCCGCAGGATCCGCATGCACCAGCACTTCGGCGCGCGGGTAGGCTGCGTGAATGGCATCGGCGGCCTGGTCGCTGATGCCGTGGGCCACTGACAGCGTCAGCTCCCCCGGTAGTTCCAGGTGCAACTGCACGAACCAGTGGTTGCCGGAGATGCGCGTGCGCAGGTCATGGGCACCCAACACCCCCGGTACGCTTCGCGCCAGTTCCAGCATGTGCTGGCTGACGTCCGGCGGCAGTTCCTCGTCCATCAACACCGCAAAGCTTTCCCTGGCGATCTGGATTGCGCTCCACAAAATGTAGGCGGCGATGCCCAGGCCGAACCAGGCGTCGACTTGATGAAAGCCTATGCCCGCCAGCACCAGCGCCACCAGGATGCTGCCGTTGAGCAGCAGGTCCGAGCGGTAGTGCAACGAGTCCGCTCGCACGGCATTGGAGCCGGTTTCGCGCACAACCCGGTGTTGCAGCATCAGCAGCGCCACGGTCAGTACCAGGGAAAACACGATCACCCCAATGCTCAGCCACGGCGCGCCAACCGGTTCCGGATGCTGCAGGCGCTCGTAGGCCTGCAAGGCGATCAACACCGCACTGCCACCAATGAACAACGCCTGGGCCATGCCCGCCAGCGACTCCGCCTTGCCATGACCGTAACGGTGATCGTCATCGGCCGGGCGCAGGGCGTAATGCACGGCCAGCAGGTTCAGCAGCGAGGTCACGCCATCGAGCAGTGAGTCGGTCAACCCGGCGAGCATGCTCACCGAGCCGCTGAGCCACCAGGCAATCGCCTTGGTGACGATCAACGCACAGGCCACGCCCACCGAGGCGCGGGTGGCCAGGCGTAATAGCCGGGCGTGTTCGGGACTGCTGGTCATAAACGATCCTTAGGCGGCGGGTTGCAGGCCCAGGAGCGCAAGTTGTTGCACGCTGCCCTTGAACTGGATCATGCGTGGATCGTCCAGCGGCAGGGTGCGACCGGTTTCCTTCTGGATGATGCTTTGCAGCTTGGCGTTGTCGACCTTGCCGTCGGCGCCGATGGCTTCGTGGAGTTTTTCCGGGTCAACCTGGGCAGTCTTGCCGGGTTCGAAATAGATCGCGCCCGTGGCGAAGTCGACGCCGAATGCGATCAGGCCAGGGATCACGTAGAACAACAGGCCCACGGCATCGAGCACGGCAATGGTCGGGTCGATCTTGCCATCGATCTGGCCACGGCGGTCGGGGTAGAAAATCGACCCGCAGGCGGTGAGTTGGCTCAGCAGGGTGACGGCGAGGACACCGCCGATGACACGGGAAGCGATACGCATGGAAAATCTCCTGTAAGAGCGAGCTTGCTCGCAAAAGAGGCTAAAAATAACGCTTGGGCTTGAATGTGCGTGGTGCTCTTGGACTTATGCCGTCGGCATCAACATCTGATACTTGGAACGCCGTAAACAATCTGAAACGTCACAAATAATTATATGCAGTAGCAATCTACTGCTTGATTGTTATGCAGGCCGTGACATATATTGCCGCAACATTACAGAAGAGCTCTACAGCGTTGACCTTATGAAGCTTACCAAAATTCGCACGGCAGTGGTTTTTAGAAGCAACCCACCTCAGGAAAATCCAGACGGCAATGTGCGTGCGGTAGCGATCAGAGACCTGGTATCAAGCAAGCCACTGCATTGGCATGAACTCCCTCGCGTGTGGCTGGATGAAAAATATCTGTCCCATTGCCTGCGTCCAGGCGACGTTGTCCTGCCCTCACGCGGAGACTATTACAAAGCCTGGTTTTTTGAGGGCGCTGAAGAGCCTGTGTTTCCAATGGGGCAGTTGAACGTAATTACCCCCGAAGCCAACTTGAATGGTCGTTTCCTTGCCTGGTATCTCAATCAGCCCGCAACGCAGGTAAAGATAAGTGTGATGTTGACGGGTACCGGCATTAAGGCACTCACCAAATCGGCCCTGCTTTCCTTGGAAATCGAAGTTCCGGCGATGGACAGGCAAAAGCAAATTGCTGAAATGGACGAGACCACGGAAAAGATGGCCGCTATCAGGCACCGTTTGAGCGAGCTTGATCGATTGGAAACGACATTTCTCACTAACCTCATTTTGCGAGAGGGGGTTCGCCATGCTTGATCAAGACAGGAAAGGTGAAATTGACGAGGCTGTTTTGCGAAGTGCCGATGTCTTTCGCGGGTACGGTGATCCGATTGAAAGCGTCAGCTTCACCATGGCGCTGCTCTTGCTCAAGTACTTGTCCGATGTGCTTCTTCACGAGCCTCGCAAAGAACATAAAGCGATGGAGGACGCGCGCTTTATTGTGCCTGAGAAAGCGGACTTCTATCGATTACTGAGCAATGCTCGCGAGCCGGGAAATGGCAATCGTCTGAACCAGGCTCTTGCTGCATTGCAGAGTGCTAATTACGAATTGAAAGATGCCTTTCTGGGCATAGATTTCGACTCCATCGTACTGGGTAATGAGACGCCAAAAGACCGTGCCCTGGGTAGCCTGCTTCACGCATTAAATTGTGACGCGCTGGATTTTCGCCCTGTTCGAGATGGCGCGAAAGAGGCTGCAGCCTGGGCGTGTGACGCGGTTTTGACGCATGCCTCAAGCAACAGTGGTAAGCGAGGTGGTGAGTTTTTCACGACGCCGCAGATTTCCAGGTTGATGGCTCGTTTGATGCGGCCCGTAGGGGGTGAACGCATAAGTGATCCGTTTTGTGGCGTGGCTTCCACACTGATTGCCTGCAACGAATATGCTCTGAAATCGCCTTGCACGTGGGGGTGTTCACTCTATGGGCAAGAAGCTAACGGCAGTACTGTATCGTTGGCGCGGATGAGTATGATCCTTCACGGTGAAACCCATTTTCGGCTGGAGTGGGGAGATACGCTACGCAATCCAAAGTTGGTGGAGGCGAACGGCGATCTGATTAAGTTTCAGGTGGTGGTCTCTCATCCTCCCTTTTCCGTTCGGGACTGGGGCCATGAAGATGCTGAGAGAGATGGATATCGGCGTTTTTGGCGAGGTGTTCCTCCGCGCACTTCGGGTGACTACGCGTACATAAGCCACATGGTTGAAACGCTCGCATCTGAAGTTGGGCGCATGGCTGTGCTCGTGCCTCTGGGGGTGCTTTTCAGAGGCGCCGCAGAGCTGCAAATCAGAAAGCAATTTATCGAAGAGAATTTGGTTGATGCAGTGATTGGTCTGCCGGCCAAAATGCTGTCGTACACATCAATCCCGTTGGCAATTCTGATTCTGCGTAAGAACAAGTCGGGTGATGATGTGCTCTTTATAGATGCCAGTCGTGATTTCCAGCCAGGAAAGATTTGGAACTCGCTGCGCGATGCTGATCTGGATCGAATTGAGCAGACTTACGATAACCGCCAAAGTGTAGAGCGTTATGCAACGCTGGTTTCACGCACGGAAATTGAAGCGAATGAGTACAACCTCAATGTGGCCCGCTATGTCGAGATAGCCGAGGATGAAGAGCAAATTGATTTAGCGATCTTGCGGGCGGAGCGTGCTCAACTCAAAACAGAACTTGAAACACTTGAGGCGAGGTTGACACAGCTTCGTGAGTGGGTCGGTCATGTCTGATCATTAACGGATCGGTGAAAATCATCAGAAACAAAAAAGCCCACCGAAGGGTGGGCCTTTTTTTGAATCACTTTCGTACGTCCGTGGGGGGAGGCTTTCGCCAACAAGTCCCTCGGCTAGTGAGTCGACTATAGGGAAGTACTGGGATGTCGTCAATGTCATTGTCATCGACAGCTACGTGCGCCGTCCAGCCAGAGATGGCTGCGGCGGCGCAGATTGCGGGCTTGGAGCCTATTCTCTTTATGGGAGCTGTACCCGAGATGCGCCACCTTCAAGCCTTGCGAGCGTCTCTTTCAGAGGCAAGAATTGCGACGTATGAGTCGGCCACTGTGGGTGCGGGTTTGCCAATAGAGCGTGCAGTAGAGCTTTATGCATGGAATGCGCAAGTATCCGGTGTCTTTCTGATCCCCTTACATATCTGCGAAGTGGTTGTACGAAATGCTGTCTCCGAGGCGCTGATTCTTAGATACGGGTCTGAATGGCCGTGGAGTGTTGGCCTGTTGCGCAGCCTTCCTACTGGCGCAGGGGCGAGATACGACGCGAAGATGGACCTGGGTCGAACCCGTGAAAAGCACCGAACAACGGGTGGCGTTGTTACAGAGCTCAAAAATGTATTTTGGGAAAAACAATTCACCAAGCGAAATGATCAGCGGCTATGGGAGCCCTATCTTTTCCAATTGTTTCCCAACCTTGATCCCAGTGGATCAGTGAAACTCCATCGACAGCGAATTGCTTGCGACTTGGAGACGATACGCCACCTGCGAAATCGAATTGCCCATCACGAGCCTATTTTCAATCGCAATCTCCACAGCGATTTACAGAAAATTTGTGAGCTGGTCGAGTTCCGTTGTTCTGATACGGCATCCATGATGCTCCAGGCTCAGCGTGTAATGGAGGTTCTGAAAGCGCGACCGTTTTGAGTCGTGCATTAGAAAGGGCATTGTTATCATTCCCGACCTATTCGGGAGCCAGTATGAATTCGTTGCCCATTGATGATGTTTTACCCGCCCTGCGTGACGCCTTGGCGAATCGCCATGAAGCCGTGCTGGAAGCGCCGCCCGGCGCCGGTAAAACCACCCGCGTGCCCTTGGCCTTGTTGAATGAGCCTTGGCTGGCGGGGCAGACCATCCTGATGCTCGAACCCCGGCGCCTGGCCGCCCGTGCCGCCGCGGAACGCCTGGCCAGCGAACTGGGGGAGAAAGTCGGTGAAACCGTCGGCTATCGCATCCGTCTCGACAGCAAGGTCGGGCCCAACACGCGCATCGAAGTGGTCACCGAAGGCATCCTCACCCGTCGTTTGCAGGACGATCCGGCACTGGACGGTGTCGGTCTGCTGATCTTCGACGAATTCCACGAGCGCAGCCTCGACGCCGACCTGGCACTGGCCTTGAGCCTGAACGGCCGCGACCTGTTTCGCGACGAGCAACCGCTGAAAATCCTGCTGATGTCCGCCACCCTTGAAGGCGAGCGCCTGGCCAGCCTGCTGGACGATGCGCCGATCCTGCGCAGCGAGGGGCGCATGTTCCCGGTGCAGATGCGTTGGGGGCGGCCGTACCAGGCCGGTGAATTTATCGAGCCGCGCGTGGTGCAAACCATCCTCGAAGCCCTGCACGATGAAACCGGCAGCGTGCTGGTGTTCCTGCCGGGCCAGGCGGAAATTCGCCGGGTCAACCAGAAACTGGCCGACGCCCTGGGGAATAGCCCTGACGTGTTGCTCTGCCCGCTGCATGGCGAGCTGGACCTCAACGCCCAGCGCGCGGCCATCGATCCGGCACCGGCCGGTAAACGCAAAGTGGTGCTCGCCACCAACATCGCCGAGACCAGCCTGACCATCAACGGCGTGCGTGTGGTGATCGATGCCGGGTTGGCGCGGGTGCCGCGTTTCGACCCCGGCAGCGGCATGACCCGCCTCGACACCCAGCGCATCTCCCGCGCCAGCGCCACCCAGCGCGCGGGCCGGGCCGGGCGGTTGGAGCCGGGGGTGTGTTATCGGTTGTGGTCCGAAGACCAGCATGAAGGGCTGGCCGCGTATGGCAGTGCGGAAATCCTCGCCGCCGACCTCGCTGGCCTGGCCTTGCAGCTGGCGCGCTGGGGCGTCACGCCCCCACAGCTCGTGTGGCTCGATGTGCCACCCACCGCCGCCTATGCCCAGGCCCAGGATTTGCTGGTACGCCTCGGGGCCTTGAATGACGAAAAACTCACGGCACATGGCCAGAAGATGGCCGAGCTGCCGGCCCATCCACGCATCGCCCATTTGTTGCTGCGCGGGCAGGACCTGGGGCTGGCGGCCACGGCCTGTGATGTCGCGGCACTGTTGGGCGAGCGCGATATTTTGCGTGGTGGCGGCGCGGATTTGCACAGCCGCCTGGCGCTGATGTCCGGTGAAGAGCGTGCGCGCGGTACTCAAGGCGGCGTGCAACGCGCCAAGCAACTGGCGCGGCAATACCGTGGCCATTTGAGAGGCCAGGCGACCCGGCCGGTGGCCGACCCCGACCACCCGCGCTGGCTCGGCGCCTTGCTGGCGCTGGCCTACCCGGACCGTGTCGCCCAGCAACGTCGCCCCGGCGGTGCCGAATATCGCCTGGCCAATGGCCGCGCGGCATTATTCGCCGAGGCCGACAGCCTGATGAAACAACCTTGGCTGGTGATCGCCGACCTCGGCAGCCGCCAGGGCCAGCGTGAAGAGCGTATTTATCTGGCGGCGGACTTCGATCCGGCGCTGTTCGACACGGTGCTCGCGGAACAAGTGCGCAACGTCGATCAACTGGACTGGGACGAGCGCGAAGGCGTGCTGCGCACCGAACGCCAGCGCAAAGTCGGTGAACTGGTGCTCAGCCGCGAACCGCTCACCGGCCTCGACGAAGCCGCGCGCAGCCAGGCGCTGGTCAACCTGGTGCGGCGCAAAGGCCTGGAGCTGCTGCCCTGGACCCCGGAACTGCGCCAATGGCAATCCCGCGTCCTGCTGTTGCGCCAGTTGGACGCCGGCAAAACCAGCGAATGGCCCGACGTCAGCGACAGCGCCCTGCTCGCCGGCCTGGAGCACTGGCTGATGCCCTACCTGGGCAAAGTCTCGCGCCTGAGTCACTTCGCCAACCTGGATATCTCCAGCTACCTGCACAACCTGCTGCCCTGGCCGCTGCCCCAGCGCCTGGACGAACTGGCACCGCAGCATGTGAAGGTGCCATCGGGTTCATCGGTGCGGTTGGACTACAGCGAACAGCCGCCGATCCTGGCGGTGCGCTTGCAGGAACTGTTCGGCCTGGCCGACACCCCGCGCATTGCCGGCGGGCGCCAAGTGGTGAAGTTGCACCTGCTGTCCCCGGCGCGGCGGCCGGTGCAGGTGACCCAGGATCTGGCGAACTTCTGGCGCAGTACCTACGCCGAAGTGAAGAAGGATCTGAAGGGCAGGTATCCCAAGCATTACTGGCCGGATGATCCGCTGATAGCCGAGCCGACCGCGCGGATCAAACCCCGAAAGTAAGCGTGGCAGAGATTCAAATGTGGGAGGGGGCAAGTCGAATCGTCGCACCGGCCCTCCCACATTAATCTTGTTGTGTGGGTTATTGCGCGGCGGGCAACAGGAACCGCGCAATCACCGGCAGATGGTTGGAAATACGCAACGTATCCTCCTGCCGCACCTTGGCCTCCACCCGCTTGATCCGCGGGCTGTAGAACAGGTAATCGACGGTGCGATCCGGGCCATCGATGCTCGGGTCATTGGGAAAGTACGTCAGCCATTTCTCACGATCAATCCCACTGGATTGGCTGTTGCTCGGGATCATCGGGTACTTGTCCCACAGTAAATGCAGCTCGCTGTCCGGCGAATACTGCCCGCGCTTACCCGCCTCCAAACGCAGGAACTGCCCCAGGGGCAGCAGGTTGAAATCGCCGCCGATCAGCCAGGGCGTGCCACGGCCTTCGAATTTATCCAACAGCTTGACCGTGCTGATGACCTGTTCCTGCACCGCACTGCGCCCCGGCGCGTCGCCATCCAGGCGGGTGTTGAGCACCGCCAGTTGGCCGCCATCGCTCAGCGGCAGGTAGGCCAGCAGCAAGGCCGGCTTGGGTTGGAACTGGCTGCTGATGATATTGGCCTCGGGCGCCGGCAATTGCAGGCGTTCGGCGTGTTCGATCTGGTAGCGGCTCAGGGTGGCCAGCTTGCGGCCGACGCTGCCGAAGATATGCCGGTCGGGCACGAAGTCGGCTTTCCAGTCGAAGGCCTGGGCACTGCACGGGTAGAGGTCGACCAGGCGCTCCTGCAAAAGCGCCAGTTGGTCCTGATAGTGGGAAGGCTTGGCGTTTTCGTCGAGTTCCTGCAACAGCAGGATGTCGGGTTGTTCATCGCGAACCACCCGCGCCACTTCGTCGAGGCTGGCGGCCATGTCCTCTACGGTGGGGCGGTCGTCCGGGCCGCTGCCGTCGGCAGTGTCGTACCAGAACACGTAGTTCTTGCCGGCCAGGTATTGCACGTTCCAGGTCATGACCTTGAGCGCCTGCCCGGGCAACAGGGTTGGCGCACGGGGCGCGACGCAACTGACGGGCAGGGTCTCCTTGGCGGCGGGGCGCCAGGTCAGGCTGTAGATCAGGGCCGTCAGCAGGCCTGCGACGATCAGCAGGCCCAGCAGGGTGATGCGCAATAAACGGGTCATCGGCTCGGCTTATGGCGTTTCAGGAGTGGCGTGGAGCATATCACCGCGCGTCGGCATCGCCACCGATCAGCATGAATAAACGGAACAGCACCACGCTGGTGAACAGTTGCAGGAAGCTGTGGGCGCTGTCCATCAACAGCCCCAGCAGCGGCGCGGGGTTGGGATAGGCCGCGACGCTGGCGCCCTTGAGCAGCCACAGGGGCGTCATGACACACAGCAGGCACACCAGGATTCGCCAGAAATGCCCACGGGTCAGGCGCAGACTTTCCTTCATCGCCTCCAGCGCCGGCATGCCGCGCAATACCAGCAGGTACTCGGCGAACGCCAACACCACCATCAGCCACAGGCCCGGCAGGAAATACAGCGACAGGCCCAGCAGAATCAGGAGGGTACTCATGGCGGTCAGCAGGGCGAAGCGCGGCCACAGGGTCAGGGCCATGGCCCAGATGTCCTTGGTGCGCGGCGACTCGCCACGGGTGCGGGCGTCGAGAAACAGGATCAAGGCACCGGTGTACAGCGGGTACACCAGCAAGCCCACCACCACGCTGTAGCCGGTGAACGCATCCGCGCCGAGCGTGTGGTCGAGCAGCTGTTGCAACAGGGCTTCGAGGATCACCAATGGCAGGCACAGTTGGACGATTGCGCCCAGGTTGCCTCGGGTAAAACGGAAGGAGTCACGCAATACGTCTAACGGATTCATCGGGTTCATCGCAGGCCTGAAAGCAAGGGCAACACTTTAACCGATCATGGCCAGCGGTAAGCAAATGTAAACCTTGAGTAAAGACCATTGAAACAACTCGTAACACCCCCATAACGGTTAAGCACCTGGCCTGATCACAGGCAAGGCCACGATTTCTACCGGCAATCTAACGAGGTCGCCATGAACAGCGAAGAGCAAACCCTGATCGATGGACTGTTTTCACGGTTGCAGCAAGCCGAAACGGACTCAGCCCCCCGCGACGCCCAGGCCGAAGCGCGGATCAAGGAGCATATGACTCGCCAACCGGCCGCCGGGTACTACATGACCCAGTCGATCCTTGTTCAGGAACACGCGCTCAAGAGTCTCGACGCGCAGAACAAGCAACAGGTGCAGCAGATCCAGCAATTGCAGGATGAGTTGCAGCGGGCCAAGTCCGCACAAGCGGCTCCGGCGAGCAGCGGTGGTTTCCTGTCGAGCATCTTTGGCGGTGGTTCCCGTGACCCGCAACCGGCCCAGAGCGCTCCGGCCTCTTCCGGCGGCGGCTGGCGTGAACCGGCGCGGCCGTCCTTTGGCCAGCCAGCGCCGCAACAGAACTATCAGCAGCCGCAGCAACCGGCCGCCGCCCCCATTGGCAGCGGGTTCCTCGGTGGCGCGATGAAAACCGCCGCGGGCGTGGCCGGTGGTGTGTTGCTGGCCGAAGGCATCAGCAGCCTGTTCAACCACAACTCGCAACAGCCGCAGGTGGTGGAAGAGATCATCCGTGAAGAGCCGGCGCCCGCCAGTGACAACGGCAACTGGGGCAACGACGACCAGAAGTTCGCCGGCAATGACAGCTGGGGCAGCGACAATGCCTCGGACAGCTTTGCCGACAGCGACTATTCCGACGATTCCTCTTCCTTCGGCGACGACGATTCCTTTGTCTGACCCTTCCGGCCCGGGGCGCTGAGCCGCCCCGGTCTGATTTTTCCCGGCAACCTTCTCGCGGCTGGCATACTGGCACCCTTTCCGGGCCCTGGCGCCTGGCTGTCATGGGGAAGTGCGGTGAAGAAAATTGCAGTGTTCGCCGATGTACAAAACCTCTACTACACCGTCCGCCAGGCCTATGGTTGCCATTTCAACTACGCCGCCCTGTGGGCTGATATCAGTTCGCGTGGGCAGATCGTCGAGGCCTATGCGTATGCCATCGACCGCGGTGACAGCAAGCAGCAGCAGTTCCAGCAGATCCTGCGCAACCTGGGGTTCACGGTAAAGCTCAAGCCGTATATCCAGCGCAGCGACGGTTCGGCCAAGGGTGACTGGGACGTGGGCATCACCATCGACATCATGGACGCCGCCGACCACGTCGACGAAATTGTGCTGGCCTCCGGTGACGGCGATTTCGACATGCTGCTCGACCGCATCATCCACAAGCACGGCGTCGAAGCCGTGGCCTACGGTGTACCGGGGCTGACGGCCAACTCATTGATACGTGCCGCCAGCCGCTACGTGCCGATCGAAGGCGCGTTGCTGCTCAAATAAGCACAGCGGCTTAATAAATAAAGGGTTAGACGGAGTTGGAACAGGTTTGGAACGTATAGCGGTCATCGACTTTGAAACCACCGGCATCACCCCGAGCAGCCACTGCCGGGCCACGGAAATCGCGGTGGTTATCCTCGAGCGCGGCCAGATCGTGGACCGCTACCAGAGCCTGATGAACGCCGGTGTGCGCGTGCCCGGTTTTATCGAGCAACTCACCGGCATCAGCAACGCCATGCTGCGCAGCGCCCCGCCGGCCGAGCGGGTGATGAACGAAGTCAACGAATTCGTCGGCACCACGCCGCTGATGGCGCACAACGCCGCGTTCGACCAGAAGTTCTGGGATTTCGAACTGGGCCTGATCCGCCGCACCCGCCTGCAAAAATTCGCCTGCTCCCTGCTGCTGGCCCGCCGCCTGATGCCGGCTGCGCCCAACCACAAGCTCGGCACCCTCAACGCCTACGCGAAACTGCCCCACACCGGCCAGGCCCACCGCGCGCTGGCGGATGCGGAAATGGCCGCCAACCTCACGGCGCACCTGGCCCAGGAACTGCGGCGTACCCATGGCTTGCGCGAACTGTCCCACGACCTGCTGTGCACCCTGCAGAAAGTGCCGGCGGCGAAGATCAATGAGCATCTGAAGAAACATCGCGGGTTCTGATAGAACCACGCCGTTCAAAAAAATGTGGGAGGGGGCTTGCTCCCGATGGACATAGGTATCTAAACAACTTTGGCTCAACGCTCAACGCCCGGCAGATAGAGCTGTTGTGGTGAGCGGGCTTGTCCCGCGTTGGGCTGCGTAGCAGCCCCAGTAGAGAAGAACGCGGTGTATCAGACACTCTGTAGAGGCTGGTTTTGGGGCTGCTTCGCAGCCCAACGCGGGACAAGCCCGCTCGCCACAGGGAGATTTGTCAGGGTCTGGAAGGTTGTGTAGATACCCATGCCCCGATGGCGGTAGATCAGGCAACCGTTTTGCCATTGACCTCCAACTGCCCCAACGGCACCCGCCGCTCGATCGCGCTCGACAAAATGATCGAGGTCTTGCTGAACCCGAATTTCGCCAGCCGATTGATCAAGTTCTCCAACTCCGGCATCGAGCCCACCGCCGCTTGCATGATCACGCACGGATCGCCCGTTACCCGGTGGCATTCGGTCAACTCCGGGATTTCGGCCAGTGCGTCATAGACCTTCTGGTTGCCGTGGTTGGTCAGCCGCAGTTCGATCACGCACTGAATCGGCAAGCCCACTTTCGAAAAATCCACCTTGGCCTGGTACCCGGTGATCACCCCGCTGGCTTCCAGCTTGGCCACGCGTTCGGCCACGGCGGGGGCGGAGAGGTTTACCGTGCGGGCCAGTTGCGCGTAGGAGGCGCGGCCGTCTTCGAGCAGGGCGCTGAGGAGCATGCGGTCGTATTTGTCCATCGGAAGGCTCCAGTTGCGCGTGGCTTTCGAAAGCATGGTTTATAGCCCTCATAACCATGTTTTGAAAAGTGTATGGGCGGTTTAAACAGGTTTTGTAACTTATGTTTAACAACCTGCCTTTTTAGAATAAGCCTCTCTTATCTCTGCCTTCGAGCCGCCCAATGCCTGGCACACGTCGCTTTCCCTTACCGTTGATCGCCGCCTTTTTTGCACTGTATGTGATTTGGGGTTCCACCTACCTGGTGATTCGCATCGGCGTTGAATACTGGCCACCGCTGATGCTGGGCGGCATTCGCTTTTTGCTGGCGGGTGCGGCGATGTATGGCTTTTTGCGTTGGCGTGGGGCGCCGGCGCCGACCTGGGAGCAGTGGAAGGCTGCTGCCAAGATCGGTATTTTGCTGCTGACCTTCGGCAATGGCGCGGTGAGTGTGGCCGAGCACACTGGGGTGTCGTCCGGCGTGGCGGCTCTGGCGGTGGCGACCGTGCCGTTGTTCACCTTGCTGTGTGGGTATTTCTGGGGCGCGCGCAATACCCGGCTGGAATGGGCCGGGGTGATCCTGGGCATGATCGGTATCGCCATGCTCAACATGGGCAGCACATTGCAGTCGAGCCCCATGGGCGCTGCTTTGTTGTTGTTTGCAGCAGCGTCGTGGGCGTTTGGTTCGGTGTGGAGTCGGCGCCTGCCGTTGCCGCCGGGCGCTATGGCCAGTGCCGCAGAAATGCTGGTGGCCGGGGTGACACTGTTGATCGCCAGCGCGCTGACCGGTGAGCGCCTGCAAGCCATGCCGCCGCTGGAAGGCTGGCTGGCCCTGGCTTACCTGGCCGTGTTCGGCTCGATCATCGCCTTCAACGCCTATATGTACCTGCTCAAGCACGTACGCCCGGCAGCCGCGACCAGCTATGCCTACGTCAACCCTGCCGTCGCAGTGTTGCTGGGGATTGTGTTCATCGGCGAGACCATCGGTCTGGAAGAGGCCCTGGCCATGCTGGTGATTATCAGCGCCGTGCTGTTGATCAGCCTGCCCCAGTGGCGAAAGCCCAAGCCGGAAATAAGGTAAACTGCCGCGCATTACGCCCTTGCGCTGAATTTTTCCTACGGTAACTACATGACTTTCGCCACACTTGGCCTGATCGAACCCTTGCTGCGCGCCCTTGAGACGCTCGGCTACCAGACCCCGACGCCGGTGCAGGCGCAAGCCATTCCGGCGGTGCTCGCCGGTCGCGACCTGATGGCCGCGGCCCAGACCGGCACCGGCAAGACCGCCGGTTTCGCCGTGCCGCTGCTGCAACTGCTGACCATGGAAGGGCCGAAAGTCGCCGCCAACTCGGCGCGCGCGCTGATCCTGTGCCCGACCCGTGAGCTGGCCGAGCAGGTTCACGCCAGCGTTGCCGAATACGCCCAGCACCTGCCGCTCACCACCTACGCGGTGTACGGCGGCGTGAGCATCAACCCGCAGATGATGAAGCTGCGCAAGGGCGTCGACATACTGGTCGCCACGCCGGGCCGCCTGATCGACCTGTTCCGCCAGAACGCGCTGAAACTCAACCAGCTGCAAACCCTGGTGCTGGACGAAGCCGACCGCATGCTCGACCTGGGCTTCTCCGAAGAACTGGCGAACATCTACCGCATGCTGCCGAAAAAGCGCCAGACGTTACTGTTCTCCGCGACCTTCTCCGATGACATTCGCCTGCTGGCCGGGCAGATGCTCAACGACCCGCTGACCATCGAAGTCAGCCCGCGTAACGTCGCCGCCAACACCGTCAAGCAATGGGTAGTGCCGGTGGACAAGAAGCGCAAGGCGGAGCTGTTTGTGCACCTGATGCGCAAAGGCCGCTGGAAGCAGGTGCTGGTGTTTGCCAAGACCCGTAACGGCGTGGATGCGCTGGTGGATAAGTTGCAGGGCCTGGGCATCAACGCCGATGGCATCCATGGCGACAAGCCGCAAGCCACGCGCCAGCGCGCGCTGGACCGTTTCAAATCGAGCGAAGTGCAGATCCTGGTCGCCACCGATGTAGCGGCCCGTGGCCTGGATATCGAAGACCTGCCGCTGGTGGTCAACTTCGACCTGCCGATCGTGGCGGAGGACTACATCCACCGCATCGGCCGGACCGGTCGCGCGGGTAACACCGGTGAGGCGATTTCCCTGGTGTGCGCCGATGAAGTCAACATGCTGTCGGCCATCGAGATGCTGACCCGCCAGACCTTGACCCGCAAGATGGAACAGGATTTCGAGCCGGAACACCGCGTGCCGGATACCGATGCCAGCGGTCAGGTGGTGAAGAAGCCGAAAAAACCGAAGAAGCCCAAGGCGTCCGGTGGTGGCGGTGGTAAACGCAACCTCGGCAAGTGGGTGGACAGTGGTGAAGTGGCGCCGTCGGAGCCTTCGATCAAGCCGGTGCGTAAGGTGCCGGTGTTTAATACCGGGCCGCGTAAGAAGAAGTGATTTTGCGGGGTGGCTGATGGCCTCATCGGGGGCAAGCCCCTCCCACATTTTGAATGTATTCACAAATCAAACTGTGGGGGCTTGCCCCCGATGGCGGCTTTGAATCCACCGCAGATCTCAGCGGTTGAGCCACTCCAACATCCCCCGCCCAGCCGCTCTGCCACTGGCAAAACACCCCGTCAGCAAATACCCCCCGGTCGGCGCTTCCCAGTCCAGCATCTCCCCCGCACAAAACACCCCCGGCAATTGCTTGAGCATCAGCCGCTCATCCAACGCCTCAAAGGGCACACCGCCTGCGGTGCTGATGGCTTCATCCATCGGCCGTGTCTTCACTACTGTCAGCGGCAACGCCTTGATAGCCCCCGCCAACTGCGCCGGGTCGTTGAAGTGTTCGGCGGGTGCCAACTCGCGCAGCAGCGCCGCCTTGACCCCATCGAGGCCCAATTGACTGTGCAAATGCTTGCTCATCGAGCGTGAGCCACGCGGCTTGGTCAAGGCGTCCTGGACCTTGTCCAATGGCTTGCTCGGCAGCAAATCGATATGCACCGTCGCCGAGCCATTACGGTTGATCGCCTCACGAATCGGCGCCGACAGCGCGTAGATCAAACTGCCCTCGATACCGGTGGCGGTGATCACGCATTCGCCGAGTCGCGGCTTGTCATCCCCCAGGCCAATGGCGACGTTTTTCAACGGTGCGCCGGCGAATTTGCTGACCATCAATTCACTCCAGGCCGACACCTCGAAGCCGCAATTGCTGGGTTGCAGTGCCACGTAAGGCACGCCTTTATCCTCCAGCAGCTTGAGCCAGGCGCCGTCGGAACCCAGGCGCGACCAACTGCCGCCGCCCAAGGCCAACAGCACAGCATCGCTGTGAACAACTTTTTCGCCGTCCGGGCTGTGGATAAGTAGATCACCCTCGGCATTCCAGCCCACCCAACGGTGCCGGGTGTGGATAACCACACCCTGGTCGCGCAGGCGTTTGAGCCAGGCACGTAATAGCGGGGCGGCTTTCATATCGGTAGGAAATACACGACCGGAGGTGCCGACAAAGGTTTGAATACCCAGACCATGAATCCACTCGCACAACGCCTCGGCCCCAAACCCGCGCAGCATCGGCGCCATATTCGCGGCACGCTCGGCGTAGCGCGACAGGAACGCGGGGTACGCTTCGGAGTGGGTGATGTTCATGCCGCCCACGCCGGCCAGCAGGAATTTGCGCCCCACCGAGGGCATGCCGTCGTACAGGTCTACTCGCACCCCGGCCAGGCTCAAGACTTCGGCGGCCATCAGCCCGGCAGGGCCACCGCCGATGATGGTGACGTGTCGAGAGGAAATATCGGGCATGGGCAGGGCTACGATCGCGGAAATAGGCCGAGCATTCTACCCGAGGCGCGCGGCGCTGCCTGATCAAAAAACGTACAGCTTCCTACAGGCTATACGGATGCAGGCTTTCAGACGCTTACGCTCAAGTTATCCACAGGCCGTTCCACAGGCATTGTGGGTAACGCCCACACTTCAATGACACCCTGATGACGTCCACACCCGCTGCGCGCTGTGGTGCAGGATCCCGTGGCGGCGGGCCAGGGCCGGGCGATCCTTGCTGTAGCCGCCACCGATCACGCCCATCACCGGGATGTCGCGGCCCAGGCAATGGCGCATCACGCTTTCATCGCGGGCGGCCACGCCTGCGTCTGTCAGCTTGAGGTAACCGAGGGCGTCATCCTTGTGCACATCGACGCCGGCGTCGTAGAGCACCAGGTCCGGCTGGTAGAGCGGCAGCAGGTAGTTGAGGGCGTCGTCCACCACCGTGAGGTAGTCGGCATCGCCCATGCCCATGGGCAGCGGGATGTCCCAATCGCTCTGGGCTTTGCGCGCAGGGAAGTTCTTTTCGCAGTGCAGGGACACGGTGATTGCATCCGGCATGTCGTGGAGGATGCGCGCGGTGCCGTCGCCCTGGTGCACGTCGCAGTCGAAGATCAGCACGCGGTTGACCCGGCCGCTGGCCAGCAGGTAATGGCTGATCACCGCCAGGTCATTGAAGATGCAAAAGCCCGCCGGGTAGTCGTAGTGGGCGTGGTGGGTACCGCCCGCCAGGTGGCAGGCCAGGCCATGTTCCAGCGCCTGCTCCGCCGCCAGGATCGAGCCGCCGACCGCGCGCACGGTGCGCCGGGCCAGGGCTTCGCTCCAGGGCAGGCCAAGGCGCCGTTGGTCTTCGCGGGACAACTCGCCGCTCATGTAGCGTTCGATATACCCAGGTTCATGGGCGAGGGCCAGAATCTCCGGTGGGCACAACGATGGGCGCAGCAATTGGCTGTCCTCGGTCAGGCCGCTGGCCACCAGGTGGTCACGCAGCAGGCGGAACTTGTCCATGGGGAACCGGTGGTCTGCCGGGAACTCGGGGCTGTAGTCATCGTGGTAGATCAATGGCAAAGGCATGGGATTTTCTGACGGGGGTCTGCGAAGGATCTTACCAGCGCTGTACACTCACGCACATGGCAAGGGGAGGGGACCCATGGAGGAGATATTGCAATTGGAAAGCGCGCGCCTGGTCATGCGCCAGTGGCGCGATGCAGACCTGACGGAATTCGCGCGCATGTGTGCCGACCCGCAGGTGATGCGCTATTTCCCGGCCAGATTGAGCCACCTGGAAAGCGCCGCCCTGATCGGCCGGATTCGCGGCCACTTCGCCGAATACGGTTTTGGCCTGTGGGCCCTGCAACGCAAGGACACGGGTGAGTTCATCGGCCTGACCGGGTTGCAGAACGTCAGCTTCGAAGCGGGCTTTACCCCCGCAGTGGAAATCGGCTGGCGCCTGGCCCGTGAGCATTGGGGCCTGGGTTATGCCAGTGAGGCGGCCTGGACCGCGCTGCGCTGTGGTTTCGACCGTTTGCAGTTGGACGAAATCGTCGCCTTCACCACTCAAGCCAATCTGCCATCACAAAAAGTCATGCAGGCCATCGGTATGCATTACGATCCCCAGGCAGATTTTGCACACCCCAAGGTCGCAGCCGATGACCCGCTGCGCCCCCACGTTTTGTACCGCATCACCCGCGCCCAATGGTTGGACACGCTGCACGGATAAGCAGCCCGGAATGCCCTATCGATTGTTGTAGGAGTTGCTCTATGAGCCAAGTATTGGAAGATCTGGTGGACTTGCTGACCCTGGAGCCGATCGAGGAAAACCTCTTTCGCGGCCGCAGCCAGGACCTGGGTTTTCGCCAACTGTTCGGTGGCCAGGTGCTCGGCCAGTCGCTGTCGGCCGCCAGCCAGACCGTCGAAGAAGCGCGGCATGTGCATTCCCTGCATGGCTATTTCCTGCGCCCCGGCGATGCGAAGTTGCCGGTGGTGTACTCGGTGGACCGTGTACGCGATGGCGGCAGTTTCAGCACCCGCCGCGTGACGGCGATCCAGAAGGGCCACCCGATCTTCACCTGCAGCGCTTCGTTCCAGTACGACGAGGCCGGCTTCGAGCACCAGACCACCATGCCCGTGGTGGTCGGCCCGGAAAACCTGCCGTCGGAGCTGGAGCTGACCCAGCAGCGCGCGCACCTGATCCCCGAGCATATGCGCGACAAGCTGCTGTGCCCCAAGCCCATCGAAGTGCGCCCGGTCACCGAAAAAGACCCGTTCAACCCGCAGCCGTCCGACCCGGTCAAATACGTGTGGTTTCGCGCCGATGGTGCCCTGGCGGATACGCCGGCGCTGCACAAATACCTGCTGGCCTACGCCTCCGACTTCGGCCTGCTGACCACCTCGTTGCTGCCCCACGGCAAGACTGTTTGGCAGAAAGACATGCAGGTCGCCAGCCTCGACCACGCGTTGTGGTTCCACGCCGACCTGCGTGCCGATGACTGGTTGCTGTACGCCATGGACAGCCCATGGGCCGGCAATTCCCGTGGGTTCTCCCGCGGCAGCGTGTACAACCGCGCCGGGCAACTGGTGGCGTCGGTGACCCAGGAAGGTTTGATCCGCCATCGCAAGGATTGGGCATGAGCCTGACGGACGTTAAGCACTGGGTGTTCGACATGGACGGCACCCTGACGGTGGCGGTGCATGACTTTGCGGCGATTCGCGTGGCCCTGGACATTCCCCCCGAGGACGACATCCTCACTCACCTTGCCGCATTACCGGCGGACATCGCAGCGGCCAAGCACGCCTGGTTGCTGGAACATGAGCGCGAGCTGGCGCTGGGCTCCGTCGCGGCGGACGGTGCGGTGGAACTGGTGCGCGAGCTGGCCGGGCGCGGTTATCGCCTGGGCATTTTGACCCGCAATGCGCGGGAGTTGGCGCATATCACCCTGGAGGCGATTGGCCTGGCGGACTGCTTTGCCGTGGACGATGTGCTGGGGCGCGACGATGCGCCGCCCAAGCCCGATCCGGGTGGGTTGTTGAAATTGGCGGCGGCGTGGGATGTATCGCCGAGCGAGATGGTGATGGTCGGCGATTACCGTTTTGACCTGGACTGCGGCCGGGCGGCAGGGGCGCGGACGGTGTTGGTCAACCTGCCGGAGAACCCGTGGCCGGAGCTGGCGGATTGGCATGCTGCAGATTGCGCGGTACTGCGCCGGATGATTTAGGCCAGGCAATAGAGATCAAATGTGGGAGGTGCGGTTTCTTCAGTTAATGCTGGGAAAACAGTACCTTCTGGCCCTCGGGCGACGTAAACATCCTATCCCCGTCATGCCCCACCCCCGGCACTTCCACCAGCGTCTGGCGCAACTGCGGATGGCGCTGCTTGAGGTAGTCAAAGTAGTTGTGCCCGCGAATCAGCCGATACGCGCCCTGGGTCTCGGCTTCGCAGCTTTTATCCAGTGCCGGGTGGTTCGGGTCGGTGTCCTGCTGGCCCAGCAGGTAAGTGATGGTGCGTGATACGTAGGCCTGTTCCAGCTGCTCGGCGCTTTGGCCGTTGGCGTAGGCCGGCAGGTGCTGCATGCCGTACTTCCAGGCGTTGAAGCCCGGGCAACTGGCGGTCTCGAACTTCACCGGCCGCTGTGGGCTGAAGTAGGCATAGGACGAGGGGTTGGCCACCACATAACGCAGGCGGATGCCCTCGGTTTGCAGGGTCGGGTGCGCGTGGCCGGTGAGGGCGAAGCGCTGCACCACCTGGCCGCCGCCGGAATGGCCGGCGACCACGATTTCCTTCAGCGCCGGGAACAGCGTGCGGTTGCCCAGGTGCTTGATGATCTGGTCGAGGGCGCCGAAAGAGCTGATCTGGCCCGGGCCGGTCGAGGCGTCGCCGGCCATCCAGTCATTGCCCTTCCAGCGCAGCACCTGGTTGCCCAGGTGGTTGCGCTTCATGTCGGACCCGTTCAGAAACTGCGGCGCGATTACCAGGGTGTTGGCGGCGACGCCGGCGTGTTCGGCGGCATCCATTCCGCTTTGCAGGTAGGTCTGCGCATTACGCAGGCGCCCGTGCACGATGATCAACGCGCGGGTGACGTCGGGCAGTGGCTGGCGCCAGTCCTGGCTCAGGCCGAGGCTGAGATCGCCGGCCTCCAGATGAAAACGCTCGGGGCTGACCACCTTGACGCCATGCTCGGCGGCCCAGGCGGATGATGAGATGAGCAACAGGCCCAACAGCAGTCCCAATCGTTGATTCATTTATAGGCTCTTGGCAGCGAACGTGTCGCATTGAGTGATCTGGCCCTGGGCGAAGCCGGTCTTGAACCAGCGCACCCGCTGTGCCGAGGTGCCGTGGGTAAACGAGTCCGGCACCACGCGCCCCTGGCCCTGTTGCTGCAAACGGTCATCGCCGATGGCGTTGGCGGCGTTCAGTGCTTCTTCAATATCGCCCGGTTCCAGCCAGTTCAGGCGCTTTTGCGCACGGTTGGCCCACACACCGGCGAAGCAGTCGGCTTGCAGCTCCTGGCGCACCAGCAGGCCACCGTCGCCTTGCATCTGCCGGCCTTGCTGGCGTGCGGCCTGGATCTTCGACGAAATGCCCAGCAACGTTTGTACGTGGTGCCCGACTTCGTGGGCGATCACATAGGCCTGGGCGAAATCGCCGGCCGCCTGGAAGCGTTGGGACATTTCCCGGAAGAAATCCAGGTCCAGATAAACCTGCTGATCCGCCGGGCAATAGAACGGGCCGCTGGCCGAGGTGGCGCCACCACAGGCGGAATTGACCCGGCCACGGAACAGGATCAGTTTCGGGTTTTTGTAGACCAGGCCGTTTTCCTGGAACACCTGGCCCCAGGTGTCTTCGGTATCGCCCAGCACCGCGCGTACGAAGTCGGCCTGCTCATCGTTGGCCGGCGGCGCCTGGCGTGACTGCGTACTCACCGAGGGCGCCTGTTCCATCTGGCCGGTCAACTGGCCGAGGATCTGCATCGGGTCCTGGCCGGTCAGCCAGCCGATGCCGACGATCAGCACAATCGCGGTCAGGCTCAGGCCCTTGCCGCCGCCAAAGCGCATCCCGCCACCGCCGCCGCCACTGTCATCGCGGGCATCCACCACGTTGTCGCTGCGTCGGCCTTTTTTCCATAGCATGGGGCAATCCTCTGTGTGCTAACCGTGATTGAGTATGGTCGGTATTAACGGCAATAGCCTTCGCCGGTGGCGACGATCAGGCAGTCTTTTTTGTCCGCCAGCCATTTCAGCCCGGTCGCTTCTCCGTCGCCGGCGCGCAGCAATTGGGGGCCGTCCGGACGGGTGAAGGCGATGCCGTCTTCGGCCGCTTCACCCTTGAAGGTGCCCGAGTCGTCGGCGTCGAGGCCGTATTGCATGGTCAGGAGGTAATGGCCACGGCCGACGCTGTCGTCCTTGGCGATGGTCAGGTGCAGGCCTTCGACGCCGATCCATTTGCCGACCCATTTATCCGTGGGCGGGGTTTCGGGTACCAGGGTGGCCTGCACGGAAGGCGGCGCAGGTTTGGGCGCTGGCGTGGACGCCTGGTCGCAGGCGGTCAGCAGGGCAAGGGCAGAAAGAACAAAGAGGAATTTTTTCATAGCGACGAGGCCTTGGTTAAAAAGTATGCAATGCGCAGGCTAAGGTGCTGCGTTGGACTCGAATGCGGTGATTTAGTGCGCTGTTCGCCCGCTGTTTGGTTATGCTCTTGGGGCAGGCGCCAGCCCGGCTGCTAGATTACCGGGTTGAGCGCTGTTTCGTTCAGTGCTCAGCGTTCCGCTCGCCACGCAAGAGAATTCCATGACTGTCAGCACCCCCCTTTCCGGCGTCAACCATCCTTTCAAAGGCATTTTGCTGATCGTGTTGGCGACATTCCTGTTCTCCAGCCACGATGCCTTGTCCAAATACCTGGCCGGGTTCTACCCGATCGTGATGGTGGTGTGGGTGCGCTACGTGGTGCACACCTTGCTGATGGCCGGGATTTTCCTGCCGCAATCAGGGCTGCGCGTGCTGCGCAGTAAACGCCCGGGGATGCAGGTGGTGCGGGCCTTGTGCCTGTTGGGCACCAGCCTGTTTTTCACCACGGCGCTGCATTACATCCCGTTGGCGGAAGCCACGGCGGTGAACTTCCTCGCGCCGATCCTGGTGACGGCACTGTCGGTGCCGCTGCTTGGCGAACACGTGACACGCGGCCAATGGCTGGCGGTGATCTGCGGTTTCGTCGGCGTGCTGGTGATCATTCACCCAGGCGGTGAGTTGTTCACGCCCGCCGTGTTACTGCCGCTGTGCTCGGCGCTGTTCTTCTGCTTCTACCAACTGCTTACGCGCATCCTCAGCCAATACGACACGCCCACCACCAGCAACTTCTTCGCCGGGCTGTGCAATACCTTGGTGATGAGTGCGATGGTGCCGTTCTTCTGGCAGGTTCCCACGCTGTGGCATGGCGTGTTGATGCTGGCGCTGGGCACCTGTGGGATGACCGCGCACTTGATGCTGACCCAGGCGTTTCGCTTCGCGGCACCGGCCTTGCTGGCGCCGTTCGGCTATTGCCAGATCGTCTTCGCGGGGTTGTTGGGCTGGCTGGTGTTCAACCATACCCCCGATGTGACCACGGTGGTCGGCATCGGGGTGATCTGCATGAGCGGTCTGGCCGCTGCCTGGCAGCAGCGGCGCAGGTGATCAGGCGTCTACGGTCGGAATCTTGCGCGGTGCCATGAAGTACATCCAGGTCAGCGCAATGAAGTACATCGCCGGGATCAGGGTGAACAACACGGTGTAGTTGTTGTTGGTGACGGTGAGGATGTGACCGACGATCTGGGTCATGAACATGCCGCCGATGGCCGCGCACATGCCGCCGAAACCGAACACCGTGCTCATCATGTGCTTGGGCGTGTAGTCCATCACCAGGCTCCAGATGTTGGCGGTCCACGCCTGGTGCGCACCGATGGCCAGGGAGATGGCAAACACCGCGACCCACAGCTGGCTTGAGCCGGCCGCCATGATCACGCCGACGATGCAGCAGGCAAACAGTAGCATCGACAGCAACCGCGCCTTGATCGAGTTCATCCCACGGCCGATCAGGAATGACGACAGAATCCCCCCGCCCACACTGCCGAAGTCGGCGGTCAGATAGATGATGATCAGCGGGATACCCATCTGGGTCACGTTGATGCCCAGGTTGTATTGCTGGTTCAGGAACGGCGGCAGCCAATACAGGTAGAACCAGAACACCGGTGCGGTGAGTGCATAAGCGATGGCAAAGGCCCAGGTGCCGCGCATGCGCAGGATGCGGCTGAACGGTACGCCGGGTTGTTCCGGTTCGACTTCCCGTTGCACGTAGTCCAGTTCGGATTGTTTAACGCTCGGGTGGTCTTCCGGGTTGTAGTACTTCAAGCCCCAGAACACCAGCCAGATCGCGCCCAGCGACGCCATGCACAGGAACGCAGCCTGCCAGCCCCACACATGCAGGATCAACGGCAGCAGCATCGGCGTCATCATCGCGCCGACGTTGGTACCGGCGTTGAAGATACCGGTGGCCACCGCACGCTCACCGGCGGGGAACCACAGGCGGGTGGTCTTCACGCAGGCCGGGTAGTTGGCGGCTTCGGTCAGCCCGAGGATAAAGCGGCAGACCATAAAACCGACCGCCGAAGTGGCCAAGCCATGGGCGCCAGTGGCCAGGCTCCACAACAGTACGGCGCAGAAGAACACGCGCTTGACGCCCACGCGGTCGATCAGCCGGCCTTGCAGCACAAAGCCGATGGCGTAGCCGACCTGGAACCAGAAGTTGATGTTGGCGTAGTCCATCGCCGTCCAGCTCATTTCCTTGGCCAGGATCGGTTGCATCACGCCCAGGGCGGCGCGGTCGATGTAGTTGAGGGTGGTGGCAAAGAACACCAGGGCCAGCATGCCCCAGCGGGTTTTACCCACGGCCATGGCGCCGCGGATCTTGTCGCCGATGCCGGCGTGCGGGGTGCCCGGGCGCGCGGCCAGGGCGGAATTTTGCGAAGGCATGTGGTTGTACCCGTTTTTTGAAATTTTTATGAGGTGTTGTGGGTCTTCTTTTGGGTGTCGCTGCGTGATTGATGGTGCGCAGTGGCTAAAAAATCGTCAATTCGCCAAAGAGGCTTAGTGTTCGATAATCGCACCAAAAACTAACCGGTTCGTACATTTTAATTGCTGCGGGTAGTCTGGGGGCGAATAATTTGCCATAAACAACAATTGCCGGGAGTCACCCATGCAACGTTCCATCGCCACCGTGTCTTTGAGCGGTACCCTGCCGGAGAAGCTCGAAGCCATTGCCGCCGCCGGGTTCGATGGGGTTGAGATCTTCGAGAACGACCTGTTGTATTACGACGGCAGCCCTCGGGAAGTTAGGCAGATGTGCGCCGACCTCGGCATTGCCATCACCTTGTTCCAGCCGTTTCGCGACTTTGAAGGCTGCCGCCGCGATCGCTTGGCGCGCAACCTGGAGCGCGCCGAGCGCAAGTTCGACCTGATGCAGGAACTGGGCACCGACCTGGTGCTGGTGTGCAGTAACGCTTCGGCCGATTGCGTCGGGGATGAACGCATCCTGCTCGACGACCTCGGCCTGTTGGCCGAACACGCCGGCCGTCGCGGCCTGCGCATTGGTTATGAAGCGTTGGCCTGGGGCAAGCATGTGAACACCTGGCAGCAGGTGTGGAACCTGGTGCGCCAGGTCGATCACCCGAGCCTTGGGGTGTTGCTCGACAGCTTCCACACGCTGTCGCTCAAGGGCGACCCGAGTGCCATCGCGCAGATCCCCGGCGACAAGATCTTCTTTGTGCAAATGGCCGACGCGCCGATCCTGGCCATGGATGTGCTGGAGTGGAGCCGGCATTTTCGCTGCTTCCCCGGCCAGGGTGAATTCGACTTGGCGGGGTTCCTCGCGCCGATCATCAAGAGCGGCTACACCGGGCCGTTGTCCCTGGAAATTTTCAACGATGGCTTTCGCGCCGCCCCAACCCGCGCGAATGCGGCGGATGGCCTGCGCTCCCTGCTGTACCTGGAAGAGAAAACCCGCGAGCGCCTGCAACAGGAGGCCCCCGCGCAACCTGTCGAGATTCTGTTTGATACCCCGGCGGCCAGCGAATACGACGGTATTGAGTTCCTTGAGTTCGCCGTGGATGAAAACCTCGGCGCCAAGCTCACCCATTGGCTGGAACGCCTGGGTTTCGTCAAGGCCGGCCAGCACCGCTCCAAGAGCGTGAGCCTGCTGCGCCAGGGCGACATCAACCTGATCCTCAACTGCGAACCCTATTCCTTCGCGCATAACTTTTTCGAGGCCCATGGGCCGTCGTTGTGCGCCACGGCGATTCGGGTCAAGGACAGCGCCAAGGCCCTGGAACGGGCGGTGGCCTACAAGGGCCAGCCCTATCGCGGCCTGGTCGGGCCCAACGAGTTGGAGCTGGCGGCAGTACGTGCGCCGGACGGTAGCCTGATTTACCTGGTGGATCAGAGTGAGGGGGGGATCTACGACACCGACTTCAATCTGCAAGCGTCCAGCGCTGCCGGCGGTGGTTTGCTGCGCATCGACCATATGGCCATGGCCTTGCCGGCCGACAGCCTCGACAGCTGGGTGCTGTTCTACAAGAGCCTGCTGGATTTCGAAGCCGATGACGAAGTGGTGCTGCCCGACCCTTACGGCCTGGTGAAGAGCCGTGCGCTGCGCAGCCGTTGCAGCTCGATTCGCTTGCCGCTGAATATTTCCGAGAACCGCAACACCGCGATTTCCCACGCGCTGTCGAGCTATCGCGGCTCGGGTGTGCATCACATTGCCTTTGACTGCGCGGATATTTTTGCCGAAGTGCGCCGTGCCAAGGAGGCCGGGGTGCCGCTGCTGGATATTCCGCTCAACTACTACGATGACCTAGCCGCGCGCTTTGATTTCGATGATGAGTTCCTCAGCGAACTGGCGTACTACAACGTGTTGTACGACCGTGACGCCCAGGGCGGTGAGTTGTTTCATGTGTACACCGAGCCCTTCGAAGGACGGTTTTTCTTCGAGATCATCCAACGCAAGAACGGTTACGCCGGCTACGGCGCGGCCAACGTAGCGGTGCGCCTGGCGGCGATGGCCAAATCCCGCAGCGGCGCGGTGCGCCAGGCGCGTTTATAACGGTGGGCCAGGTGCTTCCTTCGTAAGACGCCTCGGCCCATAATCGCGGCCTGCACAATAAAAATGGCCGTGAGCGCACCATGACCTCAAGTCCCGAACTCCCCGCGGTGTCAGACGCACCGCGCAAGAGTCGTAAGAACAACCCGGAAAAGACCCGCGAGAACATTCTCCAGGAAGCCATCGTCGAGTTTGTTCAGCAGGGCCTGTCCGGCGCTCGCGTGGATGCCATCGCCGAGCGCATCCATACCTCCAAACGCATGATCTATTACTACTTCGGCAGCAAGGAGCAGTTGTACGTCGAGGTGCTGGAGAAGCTCTACGGCGATATTCGCAACACCGAAACGCGGATGAACCTCACCGCCCTGGAACCGCGTGAGGCGATCCGGCGGCTGGTGGAGTTCACCTTCGATCACCACGATCAGAACGTCGATTTCGTGCGAATCGTCAGCATCGAAAATATCCACAATGCCGAGTACGTGAAACGCACCGAAACCATCAAGGCGATGAACAGCAAAATCCTCGAGGGGCTAGGTGTGACGTTGCGCCGGGGCGCCGAGATGGGGCTGTTTCGCGAAGGGCTGGAACCGTTGGACGTGCACCTGCTGATCAACTCATTCAGCTTTTACCGGGTGTCCAACCGCCATACGTTCAGTGAGATCTTTCAGATCGACCTGTCGGATGAGGCGGTTAAACAACGGCATCGCGAGATGATTTGCGAATCGGTGCTGCGCTACCTGCAGGCCTGAGTACACCGCCTGACCCAATGGGGGAGGGCGCTTGCCCTCCCACATTTCAGCTGTTCATGCTCTTGAAGTGCGCGAGCATCCGCTGCGCATCCGGCACCTCGCCACTGAACAGTTCAAACGCCTTCACCGCCTGGAACACCGCCATGTTGCCGCCATCCAGGGTGCGGCAGCCCAAGGCGCGGGCATCGCGCAGCAGTTCGGTTTCCAGCGGGAAGTACACAATTTCAGCCACCCACAGTTCGGCTCTCAGCAGGGCCGCGGGCACCGGTGTGCCGGGCAGCTTGGCCATGCCCATGGGCGTGGTGTTGACCAAGCCATCGGCCTCGGCCATGGCGTTTTCAAGGTGGGTGCCGACCTGGGCGCGGCCGGCGCCGAAACGCTGGGCGAGGTTATCCACAAGGTCGCGGGCGCGGCTGGCGTCCACGTCGAAAATACTCAAGTGCTCCACACCTTCTGCCAATAGCGCATGTGCCACCGCTGCGCCGGCACCGCCCGCGCCCATCTGCACCACGCGTTGGCGCGGCACATCGTTGAGGTTGCGGCGAAAGCCTTCGGCAAATCCTAGGCAGTCGGTGTTATGGCCGATGCGCTTGCCGTCCTTGAACACCACGGTGTTGACCGCGCCGATGCCTCGGGCCTCGTCGGACAAATCATCGAGCAACGGCAGGATTGCCTGCTTGCACGGGTAGGTAATGTTCAACCCGGTGAAGTGCATCAACTCGGCAGCCTCCAGCAGGTCGGGCAGGGCGTTGATGTCCAGGTGCAGGGGCTCAAGGTCAATCAGGCGATACAGGTAGCGCAAGCCTTGGGCGTCGCCTTCCTGCTCATGCAGCGCAGGGGTGCGGGAAGCCTGGATGCCGGCGCCGATCAGGCCGGCGAGGATGCGCGGTTTCATCGGGCCGACCCCTTCAACAACTGGCTGAAATGTTCCAGGGCCAAGTGGTAGCCATGGCTGCCAAAGCCCGCGAGCACCGCCTTGGCGATGGGCGACACAAACGAGTGATGCCGAAACGCCTCGCGCGCATGCACATTGGATAAGTGCACCTCGATCACTGGCACTTCACTGGCCACCAGGGCATCGCGAATCGCCACCGAGGTGTGGGTCCAGGCTGCCGGGTTGATCACGATACCGGCGCAGCGGGCGCGGGCGCCGTGGATCCAGTCCAGCAGTTCGCCTTCGTGGTTGGTCTGGCGGAATTCGATTTTGAGCCCCAGTTGTTCGGCGCTGCGGCCGCACAGGGCAGCGACGTCGGCCAGGGTTTCATGGCCGTAGGTCGCGGGTTCGCGGGTGCCGAGCAGGTTGAGGTTGGGGCCGTTGAGCACCAGCACGATGGGCGGCATACGGGGGATCTCCACAGTTCTTGTTGGTTGTGGGGATAAAATGTACTGGTTAGTTAATTTGGTCAATTGATGACGGCAGATGTGTTCGATTACCGAACCGTTAATCAGACGTGTCCGGCGCGCGAATCAGATTAGATATCAATTGAAAATCATTCTCGACAACGCTTAAGATGCCCGCCTGTTTCCTTTACATTCCAGGGAGTCGGTTTGTCGGACGTGGATCTCAAAGGCCTGTTTCTCAAGCACGCCGATACCCTGCGCGGGTATCTGGCGCGCAAGGTACGGGACCCGCAGTTGGCGGCCGACCTGGTGCAGGAGAGCTTCCTGCGCCTGGCGGAAAAACCCGCCGGCGAGCGTATCGACAACTCCCAGGGCTATCTCTATCGAACGGCGAGCAATCTGCTGATCGACCATATTCGCCAGGAAGCGCGGCGCAAGACAGACTCCGTGCCCCATGAGGCGCTGGCCGAGATTGAAGATGAAGTGGCCGGGTTGGAGGCTCAGGCAATGGCGCAGCAACAGCGACAGGCATTGAAGCAGGCGTTGGCGCAATTGCCGGAACGCACCCAGCAGATCTTCCGTCTGAACCGTATAGAGGGCATGACCCACGCCCAGGTCGCCCGGCATTTGGATATCTCCGACAGCTCCGTGCAAAAGCACCTGGCCAAGGCGCTGGCATATGTGATGCAGCGCTTGCAGGACGGCGAGGTGGAGCCAGCCGACGAATGAATTACGGAAAAACCTCAGCTCAGACGTCACAGCGTCATATAACGAAAAATTCGAGATTCACACGTGAATAGCCAGGGTCCGCAACAGCACAGCATTACCGAGGAGGCCGCCGAGTGGGCGGTGCGCCTGCACGCCGGTGCCCTGACCGACCAGGAGCAGGCCGAACTGCGCCAGTGGATCGCCTGCGACAGCCGCCACGAAGCGGCGCTGCGCTTTGCCGAACAGACCTGGGCGGCGTTGGGCGAGGTGCATAAGGACGAGACCGTTCACCGCCAGCGCCCCGCGACCGC